>JBFIDQ010000049.1:0-12488 GCA_041603795.1 Chlamydiales bacterium | reverse complement strand
GCCTAGTAGAGGTCTTCTCAGAAATCTTGAATTGAGTCATTTTTCCGGCCTAGATCGGGAGCGTTCCCGCGACCTCAAGTGTTACCCTAGAACCCCTGTTTTTGAACCATGCCCAAATTTCACTATGATTGCGTTGCGGAGTGGTTGAGTCGCAGCAACTCTTGTCCAATGTGTAGAGCCGACGTCCCCATGGGAGCACTCAGCCTCACTATACAGTTAGCACCTGTAGGTTTGGATGATGAAAATGAGGCTTTAGATTCGACTGAGACGTGTTGGGGATTGGCACGACGCATGGGTCAATTATGGAATTGCTTTTGTTCTTCTGCGGAACAAAGTAGGCGGCCAGAGGTTTGGGAGCACGCACGGCGCCGAACGGTTACTGCGATGGGGTAGCTTTCTTTCTCCTGCGCCTGTCCCAAAAGCGAATCGGCTTTTTTCTGGGCTTGTTTGGCGAGGGGGCCAAGCGCCTGCTTCGCACTAAGTTGATTCACGAGCTCCAAGGCTTCCTTGGCGAGGGAGAAAAGGGCCTGCTGGGTATCGGGCGACTCTTTCGTAGGTTTGATCAAGTCGATTTCTTTCTCTTGTCTTTTTGAATCAAGCTCCTCAAGTTCCGTCTGGAGCTCAGTAGCTCGCTTGTTTACCAGGCGGAGAAGATGGTGGACTTCGTGGCCGACAAAACATACGGCGTTTTTTTCCTCGTCTTCGTCGGTAAAGGTTTCTACTAGGGTCGCGAGTTCCATAAGGAGTGTAAATGTGATTTTGAGAAGTTCTAGGGTCTCTTCTGCAATTTCCTGTATGCGACTGGCTGCTATTCTTACCGTTCGATCAGCTTGGCTCAAGTGAGAGGCTGCTATCGGGTAGTCGCGCAATTGCTCAACTGAACGCGCCTTTACTTTGTGCACGGTTTGGCAGGTAAAGGCTTCGTAGAATCTGTCGTAAGCCACGCACCTTAGGCGGTTTGCTTCAAGAGCTTCAAGGAGATGGCGGCCAATCGTGATTGCAGAGCAAATTTTGCGGTACTCGGGGCTGTGCTGGCCAGCCTTGCCCACGGCAGCTCCCGCGATGAAGCGGTCTTGGTTTAGTTTATCATTCTGAATCTCAGCCGAAAAACGCAGTGCCGCCCACCCACCGTGGGTGTATTTCACAACCCTGCAGGCTCCGATAAAAAAATACCTTGTCTGCACTAGGCTTTTCACTTGACTCAACATTAGATTTTTCCTTGCCTCATTTATGTGGGTGCCGTACCCTTCAAGTTATTAAGAATAACACATCGTTCCCCTGGGAGGAAGGTAAATTTCTACTTTCCTTTAAGGGTTATCAGACCTGTCACTTCAGCGAAGAGACCCTCAAAAAAATAAGGAAAGAAGAGATGAATTTAGGCGTGAAAGAATTTAATCAATTGAACGAAGAAAAACGTACTCTATTGGGGAAGGTGGCGAATACGATCCGTCAGCTCTCAATTGATGGCGTACAAAAGGCAAATTCGGGGCACCCTGGATTGCCACTGGGGTGCGCAGAAATTGGCGCCTATCTCTATGGGCATGCGCTGCGGCACAATCCAAAGAACAGCAGTTGGGTGAACCGCGACCGCTTTATCCTCTCAGCAGGACACGGGTCGATGTTTCTTTACTCTTGTCTGCATCTAAGCGGATTCGATCTTCCTCTGGAAGAGCTAAAAAGATTTCGACAGCTTCATTCGAAGACTCCGGGTCACCCTGAGTACGGGGAAACCGATGGCGTGGAAACCACCACAGGGCCTCTGGGGCAGGGTTTGGCTACGGCGGCTGGGCAGGCTCTCGGACTCAAACTACTGGGGGATCGCTTCAATACGGATGCACATACGATCTTCGACGGTAAGGTCTTCACGCTGGCTGGAGATGGCTGCATGATGGAAGGGGTCGCTTCGGAGTCAGCTTCGCTAGCAGGTCACCTCAAACTGAACAATCTCGTAGTGATCTACGACGCGAATAAGATCTGCCTCGATGGGCCGCTTTCGGAGTCGATGTCAGAAGACACAGCAGCGCGTTTCCGCTCTTACGGCTGGGAAGTTTTTGAAATTGATGGTCATGATGTGCAGGCACTTGACAAGGTAGTTTGCTCTCTTCGGGAAAAGCAGGAGGCTCCGGTGTTAATCGTGGCTCACACGACCATTGGAAAGGGATCGCCAAACAAAGCAGGCACACACAAGGTTCATGGCGCACCACTTGGTGCAGAAGAGGTGGCAGCGACCAAGGAGTACTTGGGACTACCCCAAGAGGACTTCTACGTACCGCAGGCGGTGCAGAATTTCTTCGAGGAGAAGTTGCGTCACGACCAGGAGCAGGAAGCTGCATGGCAAACGACATTTGATGCGTGGGCGAAAGCAAACCCAGACCTCTATCAGGAGTTCGAATGGATGAGCCATCGTCGTCTCCCAGATGACCTGGAGCAAAAGCTTACCGATTTGGAGATCAAAAACCCTGTAGGTGGTCGCAATTCTTCCAACGCGGTGCTGCAGTTACTTGCTACTACCCTGCCACAAATCTACGGCGGTTCTGCTGACCTCTCTTGTTCAGATCTCACGATGATGAATGAATTGGGAGTCGTTTCTCCGGGCTCATTTAGTGGTCGCAACATCAAGTTTGGTGTGCGCGAGTTTGGAATGGCGGCGATGGCCTCGGGTCTCTATCAGACCGGATTCATCACTCCATTTATTGGAACATTTTTTACTTTCTCTGACTACATGCGCAATGCCATTCGCCTGGCTGCATTGATGAAGGTGCAGGTGATCTACCAGTTCACTCATGACTCTATCTTCCTAGGAGAAGATGGGCCAACACACCAACCTGTGGAGCACATTGCGTCACTACGTGCGATGCCTGGACTCCGTGTATTCCGCCCAGGTGGAAACCACGAGGTGAAAATGGCATGGTTGGCGGCTCTCAACTACCAAGGGCCAACGGTCATTATTCTCTCTCGCCAGGCTGTTCGGACCTATCCAGAAACGGAGAAGCCGTTGTCAGAGTGCGCCGGCCGTGGAGCCTATATTCTTCGCAAGGAGGAAGAGGGCACTCCGGACTACACGCTTATCGGTACAGGGTCGGAGCTACCACTTACTTTCGATGTTGCGGATGAACTCGTTAAGCATGGAAAGAAGGTTCGTGTGATCTCAATGCCGTGCTGGGAGCTCTTCGAGGAGCAGTCAGATGAGTACAAGAAGTCACTCTTTGGTGGCGACCTTGGAAAGCGCGTTGTGATTGAAGCTGGAGTTGAGCTCGGCTGGCACAAATATGTTGGGACGGAAGGAACAACCATTACGGTTGATACCTTTGGCGCTTCGGCACCGGCTAGCGAGCTCGCTCAAGAGTACGGGTTCACAGTAGAATCCATCCTTGAGAGAATCCTATAGCAAGTCATATGGCCCCGGCTTCCGCCGGGGCCATTTTTTTTGGCTGAAAAGTTGCCTCGATTTGAAGAACGATAACCTATCAATCGTCTAAGTACTAGGCGGATATGTCTTGCGACGAGTTGCTGTCATTTGACACATACATGTCAAAAGGATAGGGTTACGTGTTTTAGATAAAATTTAAATTTCACATCGAGGGAAAAAATGACATCACCTACTTCTGTTGGAGGTGTACCGCAAACAACCATGGCAACCTGTGCAGGTGCTCTCCCAGGAGCAAGCAACAAGGTGAGCAAAGTTGGCACATCCTACCTTGCCGAGGTTGCTCGCACGCGGGGGATCGCTAAGCTTCCTCTGGAATCACGTAAGGCGGTCTTGGCTCAGGCCGAAAAATCAATCCGTGTGATGCTATCTTACCCTCACGCAAATCCGAAAGAAATCACATGGCTTGTGAAGGCCGCGGCTGCGCGAGTGATCCCCTATGCGGATGCGATGGGTGCGACATCACCTCATACACTTTCTAGTGTGGCTTGCGCGATTTTCTCAAATCAGGCCGGGTTCTATGAGTCGGCTACCTTGAACAACCCTGAACGCGCTCGCATTATTGACCTCATGCGCAATCGAATCCTATATTTCGACAACCCAACCAATCGTGTTCAGTATTTCTTTTCGGGAAAGTTAGGTTTCGATGCGAACAGCGGCTATAAACTGGAGTTCACGGTGCCGCTTGAAGACGCGGAAGCGATCGACCTTCAATTCAACAACGCTGACGGTGGAATCCTACGTCACTATGACGACCGCTCCAAAGAAGTGGGTTTGTTTTTACGAGAGCGTCACCAGAGGGGGCAGTCAAGCGGACCCATTGTGATGTCATTTTTATTGGTGGGGGAGGCAGATCATCGCCCTCCGGCGTCGATGATCGGACCTCAAACGCGGCTGCTGGTCGCCGGTTCAGATGATTGCGTTCTGCTCCTCCGCCACTATCACAACAGTGATCGATCTCTTCCAATGCAAAGCCTAAAGCCGTCGATACAGCGTGTTACGTGGGGATCGCAGTCCAAGACAAAGTATGTACCGGAGCCACTGCATGATCTTTCGCTTCGTGCAGATGAACATCTACAAAAAATGCTTTCGCGGAATGTATGCATTCGACTGGTGGGGCGCCATGGGCTACCCCGCAAGCGTCTGCTCTTGAACTCGCCCTACGGCTTAGTAAAGGCAGAGGGCCAAACGATTTTCGGGACATCCGCTCATCAGTATTACTTCGGTTATGATGAGCTGCCTAAAGACGGGCACTTCGTAGCCACGGGGAAAATTCCAGGGGGGAAGTCACGTTTCTATCCGTTCTCCTTCACGATCAATACGCTTCATCAGGTGACCATCGCTGGTCTCAATATGAAGGAGCTCAAAACGGATTCCGAGGGGCGCTTCACGATTGGAATCGGACCCAAAGGCTCAGCTGCGGAGAAATACAACAATTTCCTCGATACTTCGGGCTATAAGCAGCTCTATTTTCTCGGACGTCATACGCAGCCTGGATGTGACAAGGAGGAACCATCTTTTGAGGTACGGCCAATGGATGCTCAAGGGAATTTGGTCCCACGCTCGCTCCCGGACCCTTCTGAGCTACAGCTCGACATCATGCGAGCTACCAAGGTTGCAGGAGCAGCGCATATGAAGGAGTTCTTTACTCGCTTTGCGAGTGCCATGCAAGGGAAGGTGGGGCAGTCACGTCTATAACCGGCGTTGCGAGAAAATCGTGGGAGGCGCATCTTGTTCCCTATGAACAATCTACTCCTACGAGCCTTGAAAGGCACCAATACTGAAAGTGGGCGACCTCCGGTCTGGATCATGCGGCAGGCAGGTCGCTATATGCCAGAATACCGTGCGCTTCGTGCGCGCCATTCCTTTTTAGAAATGGTCCATACGCCAGAGATCGCAGCAGAGGTTACTCTGCTACCGATCCAGCAGCTGGATGTCGACGCAGCCATTCTTTTTTCCGATATTCTTACTGTGGCGGAAGCGCTCGGAGTGGGTCTTCGGTTTGATGAGGGCGTAGGTCCAGTCGTTGAGAGACCAATACGTGAGGCGTCACAGATCCCATCGCACTGTGAGGATCTTTCTTATGTGGGAGAGGCGATTCGACTGCTCATTCCGCAGCTGAAAGTACCGCTTATTGGATTTGCAGGGGGGCCGTTTACCGTCGCCAGTTACTTGGTGGAGGGAGGATCGAGTCGAGACCTAAAGAAGACGAAGCAGTGGATGCTTCGCGATCCGCAGGGATTCCACAAGCTACTTGCGCGGATCACTGACATCACCATCGACTACCTGCGCATGCAGGCAGATGCTGGTGTAAATGCACTACAGCTCTTTGATTCGTGGGCCATGCACCTGGCACATCCGCATTTCAAGGAGTTCTCTTTGCGCTACCTCAAGCGGGTGGTGGATGAGTTGCAGCGTGATGTTCCGATGATTCTCTTTTGTCGCGGCTCGTCCGTTTTTGCGGAGGAGCTAGCTGGGGTTGCCCCGGCGGTGGGACTCGATTGGAATTGTGATCTTCAGGCAATGCGCAAGCGCCTACCCGGTGTGACGCTGCAGGGAAATCTTGATCCGTTTGTTCTCTACGCGCCGCACGAAACGATCCGCAGGGAGGTGCGTGCCTTAATGGAGTCGATGGCGGGTGACCCCGCCTATATCTTCAATTTGGGGCATGGGGTGAGTCCGGATATGACAGTGGACTCCGTCCGCGTGCTGGTCGACACGGTAAAAGAGGGGGTGCCTAGCTATGCGTGAGGAGATTGTAGGGTATCTAAAGGGGCTGCGCGATCGTATTGTAGCGGAATTCGAATCGCTTGAACCCACAAGTCATTTCGAGAGAACGTTATGGGATCACCATTCGGGTGGCGGGGGAGAGATCTCGCAGCTAAGGGGTGAGGTCTTCGAAAAGGCGGCGGTAAATTGGTCAGGTGTCTCGGGCGATTCATTTCCAATGGACGATGCTCAGGGCGCCTTCTTTGCGACCGGGGTAAGCTTGATTACGCATATGGTCAATCCGCATATGCCTACGGTGCATATGAACGTCCGTTATATCGAAACGGAAAAAGGGCACTGGTTTGGGGGAGGGTATGATCTGACCCCGATGGGATTTCCCTACGGGGAAGATCGAACTCATTTTCATGAGGTTGCTAAAAAGGCTCTTTCTTCGCATGGAAGTGATCTCTATCGTCGCTTTTCTGATGCCGCAGCGAAGTATTTCTTTATTCCGCATCGCAATAAGGAACGTGGGCAGGGGGGGCTATTTTTTGACCACTACAATACAGGTGACCTCACCCAAGATCTTGCGATGTGGAAGGAGGTTGGCGACACTTTTCTCGACGCGATTATGCCGATCTATCGTAAGCGAATCGACACGCCATATGGTGAGGGCGAGCGGGACGCGCAACTAAAAGCGCGAGCACATTATGTCGAATTCAATTTACTCTACGATCGCGGTACGAAATTTGGATTTCAATCGGGTGGCAACCCCGACGCCATCCTCTGTTCCATGCCGCCCCTCGTCAAGTGGTGAAGATTGTTATCCGTGGTGGCGGTATATCTGGACTGACAGCGGCTTACACGCTGCAGCAGCGGGGGTACACGGACATTATGATTGTTGAGAAGTCAGATCGTCTGGGTGGGTGTATTCAATCCGTTGAACACGAAGGGTTCTTGTTTGAACTTGGACCGCGTTCCTTGCGAGGAAGTGGTCACGGACAAACCACACTTGCACTAGCCCGGGAGTTAGGGTTACCCATCACTTGTGCAGATCCATCAGCAGCAAAGCGCTACACGCTTCGTAATGGCGCACTGCGTCAAATCTCGCTACGTGACCCCAAGTTGCTCCTGGCATTGTTACGCGAGCCCTTTCGCCGAAAGGGTGATGGTGAGGAGAGTATCGATGCGTTCTTTCGGCGTCGACTCGGTTCGTATGTTGCGGACAACCTCGTTGACCCTTTTGTCTCGGGTATTTTTGCAGGCGACCCTACGCAGCTATCACTTCGAGCCTGCTTTCCACAGCTCGAACTGTGGGAGAAGAACAACGGATCACTTCTCGGCGGCGCCTGGGCGAATCGCGGTGCGCCTAAGCATCCATTGTTTTCGTTTCCGGAGGGAATGGAACAATTGCCTCGGGCACTCGCGGCACAGCTCGATGTGTCAATTAAGTTGAATAGCATAGAGGTGCCACCAGCAGATCTGGTGGTCAACACGCTGCCTGATCGATCGATTCCGCGCGCGTCGGTGGTGGTGGTCAACCTCGGGTGGCGCACCCACGTTCTTTCTCGCTCTGGATTCGGGTACCTCGTTCCGTCGAACGAAGCAGCCGATGTCCTAGGGGTCGTATTCGATTCGTGCGTCTTTCCCCAGCACAATCGTCACGTAAAGGAAACGCGCTTGACGGTTATGATGGGTGGCGTTCGCAGACCGGATCTGCTGGAACTCTCGGAGGAAGGTCTATTGGAGATGGCATTGGTGGCCTTGAGTGATCACCTCGAAATTAGACGTGCGCCAGATGTCTTCTTGGTTACAAAACAGCGCGATGCGATCCCACAGTATCCACTTGGTCATGCTATGCCTGGCAACCCCTGCCGCCTTGGGAGTAGCTATCACGGGGTAGGCGTGAACGATTGCATCCATGCTGCGAGAAGCATACCTCGCGCGGTATAACCCAAGTTGCTCGGACTATGGGCGGTATAGAATCGAAGAAAAATTGGGAGAGTCGTTTAGCCCATAGCGATTGCGCAGAGTTTCAAGCCGCTCTTGATCATAGATTTCCCATAGTTTCTCACTACTGTAGTGATTGTGAGCATAGAGCGTTTTGCGCCCGCCGAACTCTTTGCATAGGCATTCGAGGTCACGAGTGATGGCGATTGCGGACTCCCCAGGAACGTGTCCGTAAACGCCTACATTGATGAACAAGCCCTCACCGTAGTGAGGCGAAAGAAACTGTGGGGTGGTGGTGCCTTTAACGGGGCAGCGCCACAGTGGATAAATCGGACATCGCTCCTGAACTCTTTTACGGAACTCCTTCTCTCGTTCTTTGGGTATCATAAAATCTTGTATGACGAAGGCTTTGGCGAATAATTCCTTAGGAAGCTCGTGGAGTCGCACGTAAAGGGCATTGCTGGAATAGAGGCGACTCGTACCCAGTCGGAATAATCGGCTGAGGTCGAGGTTTAGGTGGAGATCACTTGGGAGACGGTGTCGTAGCATCTCCCAGAGATCGGGGAGGCGGGTCACAAAGCCTCCCATCCAAAAAGCACCCCGATCCCAGCGAAAAAAGTAATCATGCAGAGGAATGATCTCTTCGTGTGCTTCCCGTAACAGTCGGAGCCTCTGAATAAACCACGGGTCTCTCGCTCTGTTGTAACGTGTCACCCTGCTTTCTGCTGGGACTCTATCGAGTAAGTGTCCACGCATGACGAGCCCTTTCTCCGGGGTCAGTTGGCAGGCGTCAATGAAATCTGCTTCGCCCTCTAGCTCCTCTTCAAAGGAATAAGTGAGCCGAACGAATGGCCTGAGGGGTGCAATGCGAAGCTTTACTGCACTAATTGCTCCAAGAGCCCCATAGGAGCCAGCGAGACCGTAGAAGAGGTCGGATTCCTTCTCTGGACTCACTTCGATGAGTTGGAGATCGGGACTTACCCAAAGGTAGGCGGTGGCCGTGTCGCTAACCAGCCCGTAGCGAAATGAGCTACTTTCCCCGGCTGCGCCGCTGATAGCTCCGCTTAGTGTGATGCCTTTGAACTCTGGCACAACTAAGGGCATCCACCCATGTTGTGCCAGGACTAAGCTAAGCTGTTCCATGGTTATTCCCGCCTCAAACCAAGCTTCTCGGTTTTCTTTGTCAATCGAGATAAGTCGATTGAGGCTTCGCAGCTTTTGGGTCACCTGGTTCGTTTCGCTGTGCATGGTGTGCGAACGAGTTAAGCCATTCTTATCTGCTTCGGTAGCAAGCACCTGTGCAACTCGCTCTCGATGTTTGCTTCTCTTGAGATCCATAATTTTCTTTATACACATGTTGGTCGCCAAAGAAAAGCGTGCGCATTGAGCGGTAATGTAGTATAAGCTGGGACAAATGGTAAGATTGTAAATCTGAGAGTGTGCCGATGTTTGATAAGTTTACCAATCGCGCGAAGCAAGTCATTAAACTCGCTAAGAAAGAAGCGCAGCGCCTAAACCACAACTACCTGGGGACAGAGCATGTGCTGCTTGGCCTTCTGAAACTAGGCCAGGGTGTAGCTGTCAATGTCCTTCGAAATTTGTCGATCGACTTCGAAACGGTGCGTGGCGAGGTTGAAAAATTAGTCGGGTATGGCCCGGAAATACAGGTTTACGGGGACCCCGCTCTCACTGGAAAGGTGAAGAAGGTCTTTGAGTATGCCAATGAAGAAGCGGGTAATCTGAACCATAATTATGTGGGCACGGAACACCTGCTTTTGGGCTTGCTGCGACAAACTGACGGGGTAGCAGCTCAGGTTCTGGAGAATCTCAATGTCGACCTCAAAGAGGTCCGCAAGGAAGTTTTGAAAGAACTCGAAACGTTCAACCTACAGTTGCCTCCAATTGGCGTGAGCGCGTCTGGACCGCAGGCGGGGCGTCCTGGGGATAAGCAGGCGGGGCTAGATAAAATGCCGGCCCTCAAGGCGTACGGGTATAATTTGACGGAAGCTGTCCGTGAGGGCCGCATGGACCCGGTAATTGGACGCAGCAAAGAAGTGGAGCGTTTGATTCTCATCCTCTGTCGCCGTCGAAAGAATAACCCCGTACTCGTTGGTGAGGCGGGCGTTGGAAAAACAGCCATTGTCGAGGGCTTAGCCCAGGCAATTGTTAGAGGTGAGGTGCCCGACAATTTACGGAAGAAGAAACTAATTACGCTCGATCTAGCCCTCATGATTGCAGGCACAAAATATCGTGGGCAGTTTGAGGAACGAATCAAAGCCGTGATGGATGAGATTCGAAAGAACGGTAATGTTCTTCTCTTTATCGATGAGTTGCATACCATTGTTGGTGCTGGTGCCGCAGAGGGCGCAATTGACGCATCAAACATCTTGAAGCCGGCATTGAGTCGCGGTGACCTGCAGTGTATCGGTGCGACGACGGTGGATGAGTATCGCAAGCACATCGAAAAGGACGCTGCCCTTGAGCGCCGTTTTCAGAAGATCAACGTGGCGCCGCCTTCGATCGATGAAACAATTGAGATCCTAAGGGGCCTGAAGGAAAAGTACGAGGAGCACCACAAGTGCATCTACACAGATGATGCTTTGCGCGCAGCATCGATTCTTTCGGATCGCTACATTCATGGTCGCTTCCTACCCGATAAAGCTATCGATTTGATCGATGAGGCTGGAGCAAAGAGTCGAATTCTTATGATGAGCCAGCCGACGGATATCGGCGAGCTTGAAGAGAAAATTGAGAAGACGAGAGTTGCTAAAGAGGAAGCGATCGGAAAGCAGGAGTATGAAAAAGCTGCTAAGTTGCGTGATGATGAGAAGAAGTCACGTGAGAAGCTGCAGGGACTAAAAGCCGAGTGGGAAGTCAATAAGGAAGAACACCAGGTGATCATCGAAGATGAGGAGATTGCCATGGTTGTTGCTAAGCAGACCGGAGTGCCGATCCATCGTCTTACTCAGGGTGAGACCGCAAAAGTACTTCACATGGAAAAAACGCTCGCTGATGAGTGCGTCGGCCAAAAGGACGCGATTGCTGCAGTTTGTAAGGCGATACGTCGCAGCCGAGCAGATATCAAAGATCCCAACCGGCCTATTGGTGCATTCCTCTTCTTAGGGCCTACGGGCGTCGGAAAGACGCACTTGGCTCGACTTCTGGCAACGAACATGTTTGGTGGTGAGGACGCTCTCATCCAGGTGGACATGTCGGAGTACATGGAAAAGTTTGCTGTTAGCCGTATGACTGGATCTCCTCCAGGATACGTAGGTCACGAGGAAGGCGGACAGCTCACCGAGCAGGTTCGCCAGCGCCCGTATGCTGTTGTACTCTTCGACGAAATTGAAAAGGCGCATCCGGATGTAATGGACCTCCTTCTCCAAATTTTGGAAGAGGGGCGGTTAACGGATTCATTCGGGCGTAAAGTCGACTTCCGCAATACCATCATTATCATGACTTCAAACCTCGGTGCTGATCTTATCAGCAAGACTACTGAGGTGGGTTTTGGAGCTACAGACGGTCGACTCGACTATGACTCAATCAAGGAAAAAATCGAGGAAGCGGTTACTAAGAGATTCAAGCCTGAATTCTTGAATCGTCTTAATGACCTGGTGATTTTCCGTCCCCTTACGAAAGAGTTCCTATATATGGTCATCGAGCTGGAATTGGCAAAGCTACAGAAGCGATTGGAGCCACGTGAGCTCTTTTTGGAGCTGGATAAGAAGGCGAAGGACTTCCTCGTTGATGCAGGATTCCAACCGGAGATGGGTGCAAGGCCGATCCGTCGGGTAATCGAGCAGAAGCTTGAGGATTCGATAGCGGAGAAGGTTCTCGAAGAGCCTAATATGGGCCGAAAAATGTTTGTCACGGTTAAAAAGGACAAGCTTGTCTTCGAGGATAAGGAAGTCTTTCCTCTCCATAAGACCAAAAATAAGAAAGTCACCAAAAAGAAGACGGGCGAGAAAGAACAAAAAGAAGAACCAGCTTCTTCGTCAAAGTAATCGCCAAGGCACGCACGCGACACTGGACCTCCCCCTGGCTTTAGCCATGGGGAGGTCCAAGCATCTCCAGTTTTCGGACTCTTTCTAGCGTGAAATTTAGCACTACCGTGATAGGCGACCTTCATAGGTTCGGCATTCGGCTCTTCTTTAGCGACTTATGATGTCGCTCTATTGAGTAAAAACCGATTGCACTCGAACCAAAAAGGGCGTCCCTTTCAAGTTTGTTGCGCAGTTTTTTTTAAACGCAAAGGCGCGGAGTCCGCAAAGGAACGCAAAGGAATTCCCTTCGCCCGGTTTGTTGTAGGCAAAAGGAATTCCTCCGCGTTCCTTTGCGGACCATACTTTTACCCACAAGTTTTTGTGACGGAAATATGCGGTTTGTGCCGTGCGGTTTTTTT
>JBFIDQ010000048.1:0-12627 GCA_041603795.1 Chlamydiales bacterium | reverse complement strand
GTCACGCTTCTCACGCAGGCATCCGTGGAAAACCGAATGGTGGCATTGATACCCACACGGTTGTAATCGGCTGGTCGAGGCACTACTAATGACATTTTATGTAATTGACCCTTTAGGATATCGACTCCCCTATTCACCCGATGACTTCCGCGTCATGCGTCGCGGAGCCCCAGCGCAGGGGTTAAAAAGTTTGACTGATCGACGTCCGCTGGAATGGCCCAAGCCGGACCTGGCTGAGCTCCCTGAGCGAGGTGACACTCTGGACCGGATCTTTGCGGAGAATAGGTCTGATAACAAAATTAAATCCCCACTGCTTGCTCGCCAAGTGATGAGTCGACAGGTCACCTATATCCCACCAGAAACCACCCTGCGTGAGGCGTGGGAGCTCATGGCTAAACGCCGATTCCGTCACCTCCCAGTGGTACAGGCTGGAAAGCTGGTTGGAGTCATTTCCGATCGCCGCCTAGCACGTGAGATGATCAACCGCTTGTACACAGGCGACAAAAAGCTGAGTGTTACCGTAGGGGAAATTATGGTGACTCCGGTTTTGACTGCCACCCCACTGACTCCAGCGGCGGACATTGCCCAGACCATGATTCTCCAGAGGATAGGCTGCATGCCGGTTTTGGATGAGGACGCCCTTGCGGGCATCCTCACACGCAGCGACCTGCTGCGCATTATTGTGCGCTAGCCAAATGCAGATTTGAGTCCGTCATAGTGCAAAGGAGTGATCTCACGAAGCTGGCTATAGATAGCCTGCCCCTTTGCGGCTTCCACGGCAACAGCCTTGAACTCGTTGAATGAGCGAATCATGTTCGCCAAGTAGTAGCGCTGGTGCCATCCCGTCCGTTCACTACCAGATAGATCCTCAGTTACAGAGCCACACTGAGTTAGTGACCTCTCCGCAAGGGAGTTGATTCTAGCAAGCGTGTTCTTAGGAAGATGAATTCCTTGATAGAGAGCCTGTATGGCTCTCACCTCATCCGCCATCTCGCTCACAAACGGCGTAATGCCGCTCACCTCATGAAAAAAGCGATTTGAAAGCTCCCCACAGCTCCCTCCCTCAGCGGCAAAGTTCCGCATCAGCGCCAGCTGCCCCCCAAGGATTTTTCCCTCGGCTGTCACCCGCACGTCCGTTTTTTCGACAGCTCGACGATAGGCCAGATCCTGCTCTGTTTGAACAATTGTATTGTGTGCATTCCTCAATAGATAGGCGTGAACCAAAAAAAACATTGTCATACCTCAAGGTTGGACAAAAGCCTCTCATAGAAGATAATACTAATTTAATTCAACCTGCCATCCATCTGCCGGAAAGCCATCTTGCCAGAGAGACGCTGCATCCAGGTACACCTCGTGAACCCGCATGACTAATCCGACAAAGAAGCTTCCGCCTGAAGGTTCTGCCGCATAAGCTTCATTATTCGTAATGTCGGGCTGCCAAACGCTTGGATCAGATGGAAAAAGGGAGTCGTCGGCGTACTCCAATAACGTACTGCAAATGCCATTGATATAGGGTGTTATTTGAGTAAAGTCACAGGCAAGTTCAGAAGCTGTTGCGGCAGTGGCGGCCATCAATGGACTTCCAGTATAAGCAAAGACGACAGCTGTTGCGCTTTGAACAAGTAGAGCAGAACTGGTTCTTTGCACACAAGCGTACCGCGCAAGGTGTCCATATCCTGCGATTGGATTGCAGTAGGCAAGAACGCTATAGGTCACAAAGTGGCGTGCCGCCACGGTAGTGACGGTGTTCAACCGCGCTCGCACTTGCGAACGGAGAAATGCGCCTCTAGTCGCCGCCGGTGCACTCTCATCAATGCCGTTTTTGATCACAATCAGACCAAATTTTGCCAGCCGACCTTGCCAGACATTGACTCCCCCTGCGTAGCGTACCACCTCGTCAGCGCCGCTTCTTACGCTGTCCTCGACAACGGATTCGATGGTAGTCGAAATCTCCTCCACGACCCTATCCGCTATTCGACCACGCACCAGCCCAATGGCGGCTTTGGCCCCGGCTATGAGCGGCGCTGTTCTTATTCCAATTGGACTATCTTTAAGTTGTTCAAACACAAAAGGGTGAGCAGCGACGCCCGCAGCTGTAAACCAGAACATGCGAGCCGGTCTTGGCACCCCGAATATCCCGAGCGATTCGGCAACAGAGTCCGCAAACTGAGCTGCCAACAGCCCTGTCACTAGATCTGGATCAGGGCTCTCTTGAAAGGCGACACCTTGACAGACCATTCCTAAAGGCTGTGCCTGATTCATAGCTAAAACGACTGTTTGCAGGGTGAGGGCAACTATCTCAATATGTTGGGGAGGGGGTGGACGAGGGAAGTTTTCAACGATTTCTTCCAGCACCTCCTCCGGTTCAATGACAACAGGAATCTCCTCCGCTTGCCATTCGCGCTCCCTACTTTCGTCATATGCCGTCCAGCTAGCCGAGAGGATTCGGATTGCCGCAGTCGCGACATCGGTGATTTTTTTTATCCAGCCGGACACAGTAATTACGATTTCCGTTGAAAGCGCACTTGCCCATTCGGCTGCCTCACGATAAACCTGGTGGATTTCCATCTCTGCTTGGCCCGTCTTGCTTGAATGCAAGCGAGTATAGGTTACTAAGGAATTACAATAAATGCGCGGAAGACACCGCTCTTTAGGCGCGAAACGCCCACAACTTGTCCTTGATCATTGATGTCGTCAGCTTGCGAGTAATCCCCACCCAACGTGCCCAGATCTGTCGTCACGCTTCCCTTGTGAACAAATGCATGCACTTGTCCGCTGGAAAGACGTCCAGCACCGACCACTTCTCCATTTTCGTTGAGATCCGTGACCTGCGTCTGCTCGCCTCCGAGTCCAATTGGCTCCATTTTTCCATCGTGATAAAGAAAACCGGACTTGCGTCCAAGGCGGTCGAAAATCATTCCAATGACCTGATCTCTGTCATTTATGGCCACGGCCATGCTCAGTTTGCCGTGCATCGTTCCCAAGTCACGCATCGTTTTGCCATCGTAGAAAAAGGCGTGATCAAATCCGCTCTCGTCCTCCGATGTGCCCACTACGTGCCCTTTAGCATTGATATCGCTTGCTTGACTATAGCTCCCTCCCAGGGTGCTCATTCGATTGAGGGTGCCATCATAGTAGGTGAACCCCAGAAATCGATTACGCAGCGTCTTAGACGTGCCCACCACCATTCCTTTTTCGTTGATCGCATCGGCTCGACTCTTATCGCCATGAAGAGCACCGATACTGGTCATTTTTCCCTTTTCATAGACAAAGGCGCGTCGCTGTCCCTTCGCATCTTCGGAGTCCCCGTAGACAGCGCCTGACTCCCCTATCCCCCGAGCCCGGCTATTCTTACCCCCGAGCGTTCCCAAATCGTGTATTTTTCCATCTTTCCACAGGAACGCGTGAAGCTCGCCTTCTTTGGTCATACTATTGCCCACGACCTCCCCCCTGTCGTTCAAGTCAACAGCCTGACTCCATCCACCGCCAAGGTCACCCAGGTCCATCATCCGCCCCTCTCGATAGAGGAAGGCATGATCCTGTCCCTCTTTGGTTTCCGAGACCCCCGTGACCTCCCCCTTCTCGTTGATTGCCAACGCGTGTGAGTAATCCCCACCGAGAGTTCCCAGGTTTTCCATGGTAGAGCTGACTAACGGACTGGCTGCGGCTAGCATGATCATAAATAACTTTTTCATACGACCCCCCATAACTTCATTATAGAAATTACACAAGTCGTTGTCAATTAATATTTTACGTCACAAAATAAGCCTTATGCAAACCTTGATCATGCCACAGCAGATTTTTTTTCTTGCGCACGCTTCTATTTTTTGTTATGAGGGGGGCATCCGAAATGGTTGGGAGGAGTCAGTTCCCACCGGCTTCACCCAGGTGCACCAAATCGGATGGCGCTCGATTCGGATGAGTCCGAAGCAATTGGCGCTGGGGAGCATAAGGGATATATATATAAATCTCATCCTAAGTCTCTCCGGACCATAGGTCTGTTAGTTATAGTAGCACTAATAACATAGAAATACGTAGCAAGTAGTAAAGAGGCCAAAAAAATGCAAAAGTTCTTCAGCTCAGTAGCTTGGCAATCCGTAGCGTCAGCTAGCCCACCAGGGTCACTCTCTTAAAGTTTCTCTTTTATTTTGACACCTCGCCCCCCGGCGAGGTGTCAATACTTTGATGTATTATGGCTTACCCCAGTAGGGTAGCCACCACGTCTGCTTCCATCTTATGTAGGCTCTTGGCCACACGAGCGGAAGCTTTAGCCTGTACTTGTCCGGCGACAAAATTCGCCACTTCTTTTGCTATATTTGCACTCCCAATGGAAGAGGCGGCCTCTGAGAGGTGACTTGCCTTACCCTGTGCCAACCTTGTCGCACGGCCCATTCTTGCTGCACCGGTCGCGACCTTGGTCTGCTCAAGCGCCAGTGCAGCTTGCGCATCGGCAACCTGACCCACAGCGGCTTGCGCACCCGCCTGGGTACTTAGGTCAATGCCGGCCAGCGGGTTTTTAATCGCTGCGCCATCTGCATTCGTCGTAGTGACCTGTCCATCAACCTTAGCTGTGGAGGTCGCCCCGTCAAAGAGAGCCTTTCCGTTAAACTTCGTGTTGTCGAGGATCTCCCCCAGCTCAGTCGTAAGGGCCTGCGCCTCCGTATTGAGCACTTGTCGATCACCCGCATTGAGATCTCCGCTAGACGCGCGCAGTGCCAAACCTTGCATTCTTTCAAGCACCTGACCCACCTGATCGAGGGAGTCGGCTGCAACGTTCGCCTTTGCGTGGTTGAGCTGACCATTACTCACTCCCGCTTGGGCCACCGCGGCCGCCCTGCTGATGCGCCCCGAATCGCTAATGTTGATGGCGTCTTGAGAACGTCCCGTACTCAACGCCTTCGCTGCCGAGGCTGTAGCACGGTATGCCGTGCTAATTTGCTGAGCGGCTCCAGCTGAGCTTCCTGATATTGCTGTCATGATTTAAAGTTCCTTCTTTATGCACCACCATGACAGCAGGTCCTGTGCCATCCTTAAGGCGCTCTAATGAGAAAGATTTAGTAGCGTGACTTATAGGCCAACCCATTCTCTCTGTGTGCTCTGTGATCTCTGTGGTTGTAAAAAAATTCAACCACAGAGATCACAGAGCACACAGAGAGAATAGGTTGGCCCATAAATTCTCTTCCGCTTGTTTAAGAATCCAACATAAGTGCGGCAAGCTTCATCTCGTTGGCGAGTTTATCTACAGAGAGCTCCTCCGTCAAACGCTGTAGCTCTTCCTGCAGCTCTTGCACCCGAGCGATCAGCTTGTTGGTTTCTTTTGTGAGGGCCAAGCCGTCATTGAGCTGTGGATTTGATACGATAAGTTCTTCAAATCCATCGCCATGGAGAATGTGGTAGACCTTTTCATTGTCCTCGACACGCATCATCCGGCGAAAGAATTCCATTGAAAAACGTCCGAGTCGGGTCTCGTGTCGAATGAGGTCCAGAAAGAAACTCGTCGACTCCTCTAGAAACTCATGGTCTGCCTTAAGTTGTATTGCAAGACGTTTAGCTTGACGAATTTCCGGCTGCATTGCCTCTGCCAACCGGCATCCCTGTTCTAGCGTCTGCACCAGCACCACCTTTTCCTCGTCGCTGATTTCCGGATCATTTTGCTTAAACAGCAGGAGTCCGGAAATCTCCTGTAGAAGCTGCGCTTGCGGGCGTATGACCTTAGCGAGGAGCACAGCCTGCGCTTCCCCATCATCGAGATAGCTCGCGTTCCAGAGTTCGAGCATTCCTTCCACCCGACAATTTTCGGTCTGCAAATGAATTTGCTTTTGATTCATGTCGAGCTTGATGAGGCATAATATGCGATCGGACTCGCGCAACTCCTCCTCCGTTTGAATGCCTTGCAAAAGACGTACTCTGAGGGCATCAACAAGTGCTGGCGCGCACGAGCGCCATGGCGCTTTTTTCGGATCGAGGTCCGTTAGCTCCCCATTCACCAATCGTTGATGCTGCAACTCAATGGCATCCGCATTACGGATCAGCTGCATTAGACGGTAGCTGTTGGAGAGCTGCCTCTCCTCTACGCGCAGGTCAAGGCGTTCGAACTCCGCTAGGTTGGGGTTGTTCATCTCATGATCGGCCAACTCTTGAATGAACCAAAACGGCATAGCCTCCACCAACACTTCAAATTGACTGTCGGTTGCAGCACGGGAGAAGACCACCAATACCTCTTGTGCTTCAAAGCGAGTGCATTCGTTGAGGAGGCAGTCAGCTAACACAACGATCTTTCTATCTTCTAGAGAATCGCCATGCAGCGCCTGAAGGACAACGCTGATCTTTCCCACATGAGCTTCAGAGGAAAGAGCTTTGATCAGACGCTCAAGCTGATCTGCTGTCAGATGCGAATTGGCAACAAAAATGGCAAGTTGGTCGGCAGAAAGAGCTTGTAATTGACCCGAAGCCATCGCTTCCAGCTGTGCCCCCTTCCAGCGACGCATTCCGCCCGTGTCGAGCATGGAGATCTCGTGGATGGGGATTGCACCGATTTCAACATCGGTCAGAGTCGCCACCTCTCGTTTACCGAGTCCCTCTACGTGCTTGGACCGAAATGCCTGAGTTGACAAGAGACGCTTGGCCCCCAGCCACAATCCTGACCCCATGCTGTGCAGTCGACGTGAGAACCCATGGCGGGGTGCATCTCCCGCGAGGCTCACCTCTCCCCTTTCTGTGGAAATCATAATAATCCAATCCTAAGTCATTAGTCCTTATCTATTTATATATAATCCAAACTTTAATTTCAACCAAGACTACTTCAAGAGCCTAAGACACACAGGGTAACGATATCTCTCGCCCTTGTGAGCCGCCAGTGACGCAAAAATGATGAAAATGACGTTTGCGATCGCAATGATGGGCAGCAACAAGGCTCCAATCATTATAAAAACGAGTATCGCAGCCACAACAACGGCGATAGACACCGTCACCTGGAAATTAAAGGACTCTCGTGCCTGATCCGCGATGAAATCGGAATCCTCCTTCTTGGCTAGGTAAATGATTAAAGGCCCTATGAGGTTCCCAAACGGGAATACAAACCCCAAAAAAGCCATTAAATGAGCCCCCATGGCCCAGTCGCGTTCATGTCTCTCTTCCACGACATACCTCCCTCTTTAATTCATTTTAAAATAAAAAATATTTATTGTATATAAATAAGTGATGTGTTAGAATTTCTGAAATTAATCTTAAAGAAAGATCACGAATATTATGACTGGATTTCCGATAAAATTAGATGGTGGCGACCTTTTTCAATGTGCTTCTGGGCCATTGATGGGCGCAATTCCGCACTGTGCCATAAACTGGGTACCGAATGTCGCAAAGTGCCTTGACGACCAGTCAGATTCAGCACGCGTAAAGACCTATCTAGAGGACAAAGTAAACGACCTTGCCCAACAAATAGATCCTGATTTTCCGGGAGTTATGGCTTTCGATTGCACAGAATCTGAGGACCATTGGAATGGTCACTCATTTTCGTCGCTAAAGTGGATTTGCCTACCCGAGGGCACGAATCACACGAACATCGATGAGTACTCCGCTCTTCGCCAACTTGCTCACATCCATCTAAATACAAAACTCATCTCCAGTGCAGTAGATCTCGCCGTCAATTTAGGTCAGCACATTGCCCTTCACGCCCCAATGCCACTAGTGGCTAAGGTAACCGCTCTGGTTGCGGGTAAGTGCTTCAAGCATATTGCTGGCTATGCTCAGGAAGAGAGAGCTAGGAATCTTGTGCCCGAGGCTCAAAGAACCAAGCACAATGAAGCCGAAGCCACTAAAACAGATGAAGCGAGAGAGGCCCTTAAAGAGAAGCGCAACGACAAAACGCAGAACATCTTCACGCGAAGTTGGCGTCGCCTCATGATCTCTCAAGAGGGAGATCTTCGTATCGGCCTTTCCGGGGAGCACCGCAAATGCACCACCATTTTCATCTCTATCGTTGCATCAAGCATTGCCCTTGCTGTGATCTTTGGAACCCCCGTTGGCGCCCCTTTCGTAGCCTACTCGTTTGTAGGACTGCCCCTGGGTGAGATGGGATGTTACATCGTCGCTGGCTGCATTAGCGAACTAGCCAAGTACCTCTTTGAGATGACCCTTCCCACTGCCGACTAAGCTTGCTTGGCAAAAAGAAAGCGCTCGCGGTAGGATGATTAAAAACTCTTTCCGGAGCACCCCCTCATGAATCACAAGAAAAAATGGATCGCGGCCGGTGCGGCGCTTGCACTGCTAGCGGCCGCGCTTCCTACCGCCCTTTCAACAGGCATTGGACGAAATGCTGCCGTCTCCTTAGCCAACCTATTTGGAAAAGGCCAAATGGAAATCGACGAGCTCTCGCTTAGCTGGACAGGTGGACAAGAAGTCGTTGGTCTTCGAATAACAAAAGAGGGGCGCGAGACCCTCGGGGTGGACCGCCTTACGACAGAGGCCTCCCTGTTTGGCCTGGCAACAGGTGGACGCACACTAGGGAAAACGCACCTCCTCCGGCCGCGCGCGCTCATTGCAGACGGTGCGTCTGATAAAAAAGAAGCGCGCACTCCGACTTCCTCACGGGAACCACAGCCATTCGACCTCCCCTTTCTTGGTGAGATTCAAATCGAGGAAGGGTCACTGCGCATCGAGAGGGAAGGTCACGAACCTGTAGAGCTGCGCAACCTAAATGCTACGCTCAAAGCGGACCAACTCGAGGGACCGCTCACAGCAAAATTCACAGGGACAACGGAGCAAAATGGTGTAGCAGGCACTCTTTCGGTGGATGGGTTCGTCGATGGATTTGATTCACGCGGCCGACTCGAGTTCCAGATCGGACCGAATGGTTTACCCCACCTCAATGATCGCGCGCGCCTCGGACTTGATTTAGACGTGATCAAGCTCCCACTCGCGGCGGTAAGTGGCCCGTTGGCAGAGGCCTTAGGGGCCACGATTGATATTCAACTACAAAATAGCCTCGATAAAAGCGGACTCACCCTTGACGGAACGGTCCGCTCCCCCCAACTTCGAGCTCAGCTGAGTGGACGTACAGCAGACGGGCACTTTGAGCTCACCTCACCTGGAGAAGCCACCCTCCAACTAGCTCCTCACTACCTAAGCAAGCTAAGCAGGGGCATGACCTTCAGCCGCCCTATCAACGCACAGATAACCCTCCAACAGATGCGGTTCCCCCTCAATCTCAATGATATGAGTTTTGATCTCACCGCCCTCGAGCTGCTCGCAGCTCTTTCTCTTGATGACGTCTCCATCACTGACAGAAGAACGGGAACGGTTGAGTTCCTCAATACGCAGTCACGTATCGAATCAAAACCCCAACAGAGCACCATCAATGTTTCAGGAGGAGCCGATCTCTACCACAACCAGCAAGCCGGAAAACTTCAGATTGCCGCTTCCCTCGACCATTTCTTTGACGAAACGAGTCCGTTCACTACAAACTTCACCCTCCGTGGTAGCTCACTCCCTGTGGGTCTAATCGACCACATTTCGGGGTACAACGGACTCCTCACGGACCTCATCGGACGGAGCGTGGAGCTCAACTTGGCAGGGCAGAGTAGCGACGGCGCCTCCAACCTCCTTCTCAGCCTAACCTCGCCAACGGCGACAATCGAAAAGTTACAAATCGTGATGGGAGAGCGTCTCAGCATCAAAAGTGCCACCCCGTTACAGCTCAACCTCCCCCCAAATTTTGTGGAGCGATTTTTACCACCCGGAGATGGCATTAGGGTCCAGCAGGGCACCCCGCTTACACTAACGATCAACAAACTCGATTTTTCTGCTGGCGAGTTGATTCCAGAAGACTCCCACATCGATGCAACTCTGGAAATGGGCTCATTCGATGCTAGTGGCATGGAAGGGGTGGGGGCTATCCGAGCACACGACGGTCGTATTACACTCAAAGGCTCCCTCGATAGAGCCGAGCTCAAGCAGCGACTCACCGTGGACTTGCTCGACTCCACTTCAACAATAGGAGCAACGTTCGGAAGGCGTATGGAGATTCGGGGGGAAGGGACCCTATTCGTTAAGCCTGATTTTCGAATGGACCTCCTTCATCTCCTGACAGAAGTAAAAGGCGAGCATACACACCTCACAGTAAGGGGGAAGCTGCTCGATCGCGAAGACCTCACCATTTCCTCAGCTGACTTCTCCCACACGCTCACACCTGCAGGTTTTCGCGCGATCGTGGTTCCTAGTCCGGACGGAACACAGCTGCTGCAACCAATGGATCTCACCATCAAGCTCGATCCAATGCGGATCCAGCTTGATGAGCTAGACCCCTACAAGCTACACCTGCGAGGCCGCAGCACAGTGGACCGCTTCGTCGTTGGTAAAAGTGGGATCGAGACCGGTGCCTTGTACGAGGGTAAATTCGACTGGAACCTTGACTTCCCCAATGGTGTGCTCTCGACTCAGATCGCTGCCACAACGCGCTCAAGTGGACAGAAAGGCTCTCTCTCGGGTCAGACGACCCTTACGAACTGGCGCAAGGAGGGCAAAACGGATTTCGACAAAGCTAGACTCGACAGCACGCTCGCGTTCACCAAGCTGCCGGTCCCTTTCCTTGAAGCGCTAAGCGGCTACCCCGAACTTGACGCGATCATCGGCGACACCCTCGAGCTCTCCCTCAACATGCAAATTGCCAATCTAACGGACCCCGTTGGGCACATGGACTTGTATGCAGAGGGACAAGATTTCGAGGCGAAAGCCGATCTGCTCGTGGATAAAGGAATGTCCCTAAAGGATAACAAACCGGCTTCCGTGAAATGGCGGATTACTCCCAAAAGATTCGACGCCATGCGCGCCATCGCAGGATCCAAGCATCCGCTCCGCCTCAAGCAAACGGCCAACGTGCTCCTTAGCGTAGACACTCTTAGTATTCCGTGGAGTGGACTCCTTTCAAACCAGGCCGCTCAGCTGGATATCGTCGTCGGAATTGACAAACTCGTCCTGGAGGACCTTCGCCACAAGCAGACAACGATTTTCAACGACTTCAAAGCGCACGTTAAAGGAAGCGATCTTACTGACCTGCTCGATTTCTCCCTTTCGGGAGGTGGCAGCATTGGCGGAAGCTCCCCCATGAGCCTCTCTCTGGTCGGACAACTTGGTCAGGTCCTCACCCCGCAGGGCGAGATCAACTGGGAAGGCATGTCGAAAAAAGTCGATGCCAAAGCGGAAAATATTCCGGCTTCCCTCGCAGCTGACAGCTTCGGACTCGGACGCGACCTGCAGGAGCAGATGGCCGCGCTGTTTGGAGATCGTCTTGACTTCACTGCCCACGCGGATGTGCGGCAAGGATCGGGTCCGGTGGTGGCCAACATAACGGCCGAGCACTCCAAATTCGATTTCAATGGGAGAATCAGCAACCACATTCTTACCCTCAGCAAGCCGATGACCGGCGAAATTGAGGTCACCCCGGAGTTGAGTCGAACCGTCCTCAAAAACATAAATCCGCTTCTAGTGACCGCCGTAAAAGGAGAGCAGCCAGTACGTTTGACCGTGGAGACACACGGAGTACGGATCCCCACGCAGAGCTGGGACGTCTCACAACTCTCCATTGGCAAAGCTACCGTAGAAGTGGGAAAGGTCACGCTCACCAACGGCGGCCCCCTCGCCCTTATTGTCGGAATCTTACAATCGGGACGTCTTAGCGGTCGCGACACCATGCAATCGTGGTTCACACCGCAATACATCACCATTCAAAACGGTCAGCTTACAGCTGAACGAATGGACATGCTCATAGCCGACAACTTCCATCTCGCCACTTGGGGGAATATCGACCTTCCCGGTGACCAGATTAAGATGACCTTGGGCATACCCGCTCACACCCTGGCGCAGAATTTTGGTCTCAAAGGCATGAACCCCTCACACATGATGCAAGTGCCCATAAAGGGAACCCTCACCAACCCAAAGATTAACGTGGGAAAGGCTGTTGCCCGCATCGCAGCAATGCGTGCTGGGCAATCTAGTGGGGAAAGCGGACAAATTCTTGGCGGAATCTTTGGTATGATCGGCGGGGGCGGAGCGATCAGCGATGGACCCGCACCACCGCCTACTACTAATCCATTACCGTGGCCAACTCCTGAAGGAGCAGAGCAAGTGCTACCTGTTGAAGTTCCTAAGGACGAGCCCGTAGAGAAGAAGTCGCGGCCTAAAATTCCAGGCCTACCCGACATCTTTGATATTTTTAAGTAAGGTAGTACCGCCATAAATTGCCGCCTGGTCGAAACTAGGTTGTTCTTGTTAGCGCTAGTCGACATCCCCTACGCTTGAAGGCGAAGGAGACTGCAAACTCGCCATGGCTCTCCTAATCATCGAACAGACCAAACTCGTCATCACTAAAATCCTCATCACCTTCCACACCAAGATCCTACGTCCGCAACACCTCTACATCAGGCCGCAGCTTATCGACAAAATACGTCATGGCCCGAACTGAGAGGCCGCTACACCTCGAAAGATCGAGGCTTGTTAACAACGGGAGCTTGGCAAGGTGCGCTAGGCCCGCATCTGTGAGCTGGTCGCACCTCGAAAGATCGAGGCTTGTTAGTGAGAGCTTGGCAAGGTGCGGTAGGGCCGCATCTGTGAGCTTGTCGCATCCCATAAGCC
>JBFIDQ010000047.1:0-12637 GCA_041603795.1 Chlamydiales bacterium | reverse complement strand
CTGCAATAATTCCAAGGTGATCCAATCTTTCTGTAGTCACTTCCATCGTCAGTCCTTTCGGGTTTGAGAAGGGACTAAGATAAATCAGAAACTCAATTAGGCAAACTGCTCAATGTCGGTCTCTACAGGTCGCTCGAGAAAAGGTCGTGAAAAAAGTCCAAAAAAACCACTCATCTCCACCCCCTCGAATTTCCACTGCCAGCTAGAGAATTATCGGCAAAATTATACTATTCTCCCAACATTAAGCGCAACTCATTGAAATGCAATTGCCCTGTGAACTGCACCAAATCGCCCCACATAGCCACCTATTGCACCAAATCGCCCCAACCTCAATCAGCACCGCTGAGGAGGTGCATTAGACAGCCCTATCGCCTACTAGCTACATCCGGCCCGCAGCTTCCACCTTCGATCCGAGGAAGCCCAGCATCTTGCATGCAGGCGTCCTTTAATTCGACCAGCCATGTGAGGTCACTGCCGCTAAGGGCATTGACGGCTGCTAGCAGAGGCTCGTAATGTTGTTTGTGGCGCTGTACGACTCGCAGTGTGCTTGCATCAGCGGCAAAGAAGGCGAACTGGAGACGTGTCCATTCATCGAGTGTCACCTTCTTTCCTTTCGACTCTCCCAATATATCCGCTACCTGCTCAATAGAGATCTTATCCATTAGATACTCGCCAAAACTGTCACTTGCCTGTATGAGGCCAGCCACGAGTTCTGTTTCGTGGGAGTCCGTGCCGAAGAAGTCGGGATTCTGATAGAGGTGCCTTCGACAGATCGCCACCGATCGTGCGATATGATCCTTGCCGCGCCCCTCTTTTTTTCCCATGTCATGGAAAAGTGCAGCAAGCCGCAGGACTCTACGGACCGCCTTCTCACCCATTTTCTCTATGACCACCCCGGTGCGTAGTCCGAAGCCCCCATGGCGCCCCTGCACCAGCTCCACGGTATGTTCGCCAATCGAGTGACGCGTCCCATCCGCGTTCCTTCCGTGATTATTCCTCGCCGCGAGCGCTTCCTGCAGCTCTTTCGGAAGCAGAGCGATCAACTTAGGAAATGCCCCTGCAAATTCCTGGTCATCCAATGCTCCCCAGCGACGATGCGGAAGCAAAAGAGCATGCTTTCCGAGTCTCACTTCTAACTGCTCCCTCACGACCATTCTGGCGGCATGCCGCTTGAGGCTCTCCATGACCACCTCTTCCTGTGTGCAAAGGGTGAACCCACCGCCGGCGATGAGCTTTTTCAGATTCGACCTAGGCTTGACGAATGCCAGGCGATGAAAGAAACCATCACGTCGGATTTCCCTTTGGAGATCAGGGATTAATTCCGTTGGAATCTTCTTTAAATCAGGGTGAGCAAATGTCTTGGGATCCGGTGGCGTTTCTTCAGAAAAAATCCGCTGTAGGTCCGCTTTGAACGACGCAGGAACGTAGAACTTTTGGATCCACTTCTTGGGGACGCCTCGATAGAACACCGAGTTGAATCCGTTCTCGTTCTCCACCCGTAGAGCGCCCAGTCTCTGCTGCTCGTTGTGATACTCGGAAGAGATAAGCAGACAACTTCCGCTTTCAGGGTTGTACCAATTGAGGTACGAATCGTGGTGGGCAGCGAAGGAAAACCCGAGCCGCGCCCAATTTCCGCTCCAAGCACTCTCACAGTGAACGAGGTCGCTCCCAGCACATCCGTGAAGAAGCACATCGAGTAGAGCTTGAGTATGCGGACCACGATCACAGAGTACTCGTCCCACAAATGTCTTTGGGGGCAGATAGAGCGGTGCACCCACGCAGCGACTTGCATTTTGCGCGTAAAAATCCAGATCCTTCTTGAACGCCTTAAGTTCCTCGTTGCCTTTCCAGTTCTTCATCAGCTTCTTCGCCAGCGGAGCGACCTTCTTCTTCTGCCTCTCGGCCAGCTGGTCTAGAGAGCGAAGAAAAAGATTCTCTCGATTGTCATGGCTCTCAGGTCGAAAGCGCAGCCAATGGAAGTGCTGCCCTGACACATCGCGGTGAAGACCGTAATGCTCGTCGTACTCGTTCCACAAAGGAGTCTGGATAGCCCTCAGCACGGCCATCTGGGCCAATTCGTGCGGCACCTGTGCCAGCGCCTTGATAGCCAAATGGCGAACCTTCTTGACTGGATGCTCTACAAAAGCGAGCAGCGAGAGCACCTGCTCCGACTCCAAATCGAACCGCACAATCCACGGCAGCAGTTGTTCAATCTGCTCCCCTGTGCTCTCAGTTCCGAGAGTCGCCAGGACCAGATCCCGCTGTGCCTTGTTTTTGGGGTCTCCCTCGATCGCGCACAGAGCCACACATGCAGATACGCGGTGAGGTCCGCTGCTGGCTAGTTGAAGCAGAGCCTCATGGACCGCCTCCTCGCGCGAAATCGCCACGTTCTTGTAGAGGGTAAGAGAGGCCTCTACTAGCGCCTCGCTGTAGCTATCTGACTCCCTCACGATTTGATCCGCTCTGGTTAACGCGGCTCGCGATCGCAAAACAGCCGCCCTCCGCGCCGTAAGCAACGGATTCTTCTCCTGCGAAGCCAAAAGACAAAACTCCTCCAAGGAGGTGCTCTGCAAGAAAAATAGAGAGAATCGGATCAGCTCCTCCTGCGTCGTTGCCGCCCGTAGTAGTGGAATCAGAGCCTGGATGAGCTCCGGTGTCAACGCCAGCCGCGGATTGGCCACCAGCCCCCTCTCATCGATCAGATGGGTCACAACCTCCTGCCGCTCTTTCCCCTCTATCCCCTTCAACGTTTTGAGGTGACCCAATAGCGATAGAATAGGCGGCTCACCTTGTGAGGGGTCAAAGAAGTGCCGCCGTCGCTGCGCCAAAAAAGCGAGTAGCGGCTCCGCCCCACCCAACGAAAATAGATCCACTGACGCCTCAATCTGCTTTGACAAGGTTAGAATCTGAAGCAATAGCGCCTGATGTCGCGGTCGAAACAAGTACGGAAGAGCCGAAAGCGTCGCCAAGATCTGGCGGCTTGATTCATCCGAGAACTGACTCTTTATCGCGTCAGACTGCCAAGACAGCGTAAGGACGTTTTCCGTTTGCCTTGCTAGAAGAACAAAATCCATGATTTCGAATCTTATCGGATAGCTCGGATTGGGATGGAGTCGATAAGCCGACAGCACAGGATTCTTATCGAGTTCCTCAATCCTAGCTCTCCAAAGCTTCTGAAGAGTCTCACTCCGCCAGCTGTGCAGCAAAGAAGATGAGAAAGTCTCAATTTCAAGAAAGGCTCCCCGGTAGCCAACGGGTATTGACAGCAAGAAATCGAAGGCCCCTGCCAGCAATTCTTTAAGGTCACAGTAGACAGAGAGCGGGAAAGGGTTACTCAGAGCAGCACCAACCCGAACACTGCACTCCATTAAAAATGGATCTAGAACGTCCAACCTCTGCTTCTTGGACACCCCCTTGGTCACATCTTGTTCACAGACCCAATGGATAAGCCTTGAGTGCTCCGCAATCAGAGTGCTTAATTCCTCCCTTCTTAGAAGTCTATCGGCGTCACACACTATGGACACCAAATCGTACATCCAATTGAGATACAACGTCGGACCGACCCTCTCCATGAACTCTGCTTCTTTTTCCGTCTGCCTGCCCAGTAACTCGAGCAGTTGCAGAATCATCCGACGCTTGTCCTTAGACTCCCCATGTAGCCGTCCCAGGGTCACTAAGGACCCCATATTCGTGAGTTGATCGGTCGAAAGCACCGGTTTTAGGAGAGCCAGAGCCTGCAATAGATAGGGACCGTATCCGGAGCCTGACGCTAGACCCGGCAGAGCGGCAAGAGAGAGGGGATCTATCGCGCGACTCAAGCAGGAAAAGTTCACTCCTGACTCTGCGAAGCGAACCCAATCCTCCCATAGGGACAAAACATCGCTGCGCTGATACACAAAGACAAATTTCGCGATCAGACTGACAATTGGTCCGACCTCATCGAGAGAATTGGGAGGCTGACGGATGTCTCTACGTAACTTCTTGCTCAGCCCCCGCAGACGCGCTGTAAGTTGCTTTTTTCCGCCCCCTTTTGCCGTCACCAGACGTTCCTTGAGGCGGTCCGACCTACGAACCAATCGTGCCAAACGTCGCACCTCGGGGTAGTTTGGCAGGGCATTTAGCTCCGTGAGCTTGCGCTTTCGAAACTGTATGGGAGCTTCCTTCAGCACTCCCGGGCCAAGAGGAGTCCCCTGGTGTAGGCCCTCCTGGCTTCGCAGCCAGAGCATCTCCTTGATGAGGCAGACGAGCTGCCGCGCCTTGGGCCCCTTGAGCTGCTCCGTACATCGCAGCACGTGACGAAGTTTTTTTCCCGCCATGCGACGCTTCTGTGGCCCCCTTGCCCCTACAAAGTTCGCAATCTTCGCAGCCGCGCGTTGGTACTGATGGGCACGATCGGGATGAAGGTCGCGTATGGTCCCAGCCAACAGCGTACCTTTAGTCCCAAGATCCCTTATCCCCTTGGCAAATGGCGCCTTATCAGCGCCCTTCCACCTGACTGAAAACGGTCGAAATGTAGGTTCCAGGACCGGGTGGCGGTGTCCCAGCCCCGACGGATTCTTTAAGCTACGCTCCATAGCGCTGAGCATTCGTTCAACTAAACGAAGGTATTTCCCAAATTCTTCCGGAACCTCATCCTGCAATAGAGTGTAAGCCGTATCATAGTAGCGAAACCGCATGAGGTCCGTGTGCAACACGCGGAGCCCAATCTCCCGCACCCTCTCCAGTAACGGTTCTACGGCCCGGTATTTTGCATCGGACTGAAATCCAGGAAAAATGCTAGCGAGCGTTCCATTTGGTTCTGTTGTCTTACCAGCCTCAGGGTAGGCTCCTACCGTACCCACAGGTACCGCCGGTCCTCGTGGTCCTTGATCACCTTCTCAAGATACGGTTCCGCCTCCGGAACAATCGCGCAGCCGGCTCTGAGGCGGGTTCCCAACTTCGATGATGCCCCTTTGATATCCCTGTTCATGCCCTTCATCGCAGCACGGCCCTCGTTGTACTTCGCTACCGACACACCCAAAGTGGTACAGAGGCACGCCCAAACGGTGCCCTTTTCGTTGTCGTAGAGAACCGCCCTCTTTCTCCTGTGTCGAGAAGCCCCCGATCCCGCTTTATCCTTATCAATCTTTCTAGATATCTCGAGATACTCCTGGACGAGCTTGTTGCATTTGTTGGCCAGCTCCGATTCGGGAGTAGGCAGCACCGGTTTTTTATGGTGATCAGCGATAATCAGCGCCAGGTAGGGCGCCATCTCCGGAATCTCATGCCGCCCTGCATTGAGACGCGCCTCCAGCATGGTGGCCATACCCTCCCCTCGCTCCTTTACAGCCTTGGCCGCTTCAAGACCCCGTTTCGCACGGTCCTCGGGCACGTCGAGGGTCCTGCTAAGATCCGCCCACAACCTAGGCAAACGGACCATTTTCTCCTCAGCACTAAGGCCAGCCGTCAGAAGTATGAATCCCTCCACCAGCTCCCTGCACTTCTTATCAGCGCTTGGTGGTGGGCCCGGCGGCGGTGCACTCGGAATTGGTGAACTCGACTGAGTAGAACCAAATATTCTCGACAACATAACAACCTCCTTGGGAAAGCTCCCCAAGGTAATGCCGACAATATTTTTGAGCAAGGGCCAATTTTGAGCAGACTAAAGCGGCAGAATAGGCGCGGGCCCTTCTTCCTTTTTTGGCGGTTTGGGGGTCGCATCCATGAGCTGGCGAATCCGCTCTTCCTGCGATTCGATGCGTTGTAAGAGATAGGTTGTGTTGTTGGCGACCTTTACAAAGGTCTCCTTTTCCTCCTCCAGCTCCTCCAGCTGCGCTTGGACGTCATCCAAGGATTCCGTTACCTGCTCCCTGAAGTCCTGCATGATCTGCTTGAGGTCGATGTAGTGTTCCTCAGGAATATCATTTTGTACCCAGTCACGTACAGCATCATAGTTCATCACTGCCAGCCCTGAAGCTAGGGCAAAGAGGAGCAGAGTGACGGTCACAAAAAAACCAATGAGCTTACGCACCACAAAAAAGAGGGTGATCACGAAGATGATGAACGGCACCAAAACTGCCACCGTCTCATTTTTCGTTAGAAAAGCAAACATTGTTCCTAGAAAATTCCAAACACCTTCCCAGTTCACAGACAGCTCCTTGCATCATGCATCAAGTAAAAGGTACCGCAAACGACGACTATTTCGCCATGTCTCTTTGCTTTAGAGATAGCTTCCCGAAGGGGCGTAGTCTTGTACTCGTGCAGGTCAGCAGCTCGTTCGTGGTCCAGTTGCACCAAGTGCAACGTCGCCTTCGCCTCAATTGCCGCGATGCACCCCTCTATGTTTTTTTCCTTACCAAAGCTTGCCACCACATGGATCGTTTTCCCCGGGTGAAGCACTTGAACGCGAACGAGCAACTGCTGGAGGGCCTCCGGGTTGTGTGCCACGTCGAAGATCACTCCTGGCTCCACCTCTTCAAATCGACACGGCGGTGTCGCCTCTATTCCTAAGGGTTCGATTCCAAGGATGTTGCATGCCGCCTCAGCGATGGCGCGATTTTCCGCTTCGAAGTCACTGAATGGACCGACAACCCGTTTAGCATCACCACTTTGCGACTCTGGCACGGTCGGACCTACGACGGCAGGCACGCCCTTTCTAAAGATGGCTGTTTTTTCGCGCGCAATCTCCTCAATTGTATTTCCTAGGATTTGTGTGTGCTCCAGACTAATGGACGTCACGATGGTTAGGGTCGGGTCAACGATTGATGTTGCGTCAAGCCTGCCTCCAAGCCCCACCTCTAGCACAGCCACATCAACTTTTTGTTCAGCGAAGTAGAGCAAGGCAATTAGCGTCGTGTAATCAAAGAAGGTGAGGCCTGGGGCGACGGAAAAGACCTGGTTGAGAAGTGGATCTACTCTCGACATCGGGATCATTTTGCCATTCACCTGAATACGCTCACAGAAACTTTCGATATGGGGCGAAGTAAAGAGTCCCACGCGCTTACCTGACAGTTCCAGCGAACGGGCGATTTTTGTAGCGACCGACCCCTTGCCGTTGCTTCCTGCGATGCGAATTGAGTCGAATTGTTTATCCGGGCGGCTCAACGATTCCAGCGCCCGTTTGCATTCCGTTGCATCCTTGCGTTCCCTCGCAAACAAATTGACCCCATACAGGGTTTCTAGTGCCGTCACGGGTTGTTTTTCACGTAGCGATCGCGGAGAACCTTGTAGGTCTCCTCTTGCGTCCACGACGACCCCAGCTTAATGTGAGGCTTGGCGCTTCCGTGAAAATCTGAGCCCCCCGTGTAGAACCATCCAAGTTCCTTTGCCTTCCGCGCCCAAGGATCCTCCTGGTTCTTTGGAAGGCGCGCATAGAATGCCTCCAGGCCATCGATAGGCAGCCGAAACAACTCCCTCAGCACGCTTCTACGCTTAATAAAGTGGGGGTGAGCGATGACCGCAAAGCCTCCTGCTTCATGGATAATTTCAATGGTTTCGCTTACTGTGAAGGATTTACCAGGGACAAAAAACGGCCCCTTGTCACCAAGGTAGCGTTTGAACGCCTCATCAACGGATTTCACATACCCTCTTGCCTGCATCGCCATCGCGATATGAGGACGCCCAGGCGTCCGAGCCACCTGAGATAGCTCGCTCTCTTCTACTGGAAGTCCGCCCTCCGCTAGCTTTTCTAATATAAGGCGATTGCGCGTCACCCGCCGCTCGTAGTGTCTTTGGCAGAACGCCTTAAGCGGAGCGTCATCCAACGCAAATCCGTAGCCCAGAAGGTGCACGCTTTCTGGTCCGTGTATACACGAGAACTCCACCCCCGAGATCATTTCTATTCCCAGTTCCTTAGCTACCGGCAGGGCCGTTTCGTAAGCGGAAACGGTGTCGTGGTCGGTAATAGAGAGGGCGGTAAGTCCCTCCTCATGTGCCATTCTCACCACCTCCTCTGGACTAAACGATCCATCAGAGCAATTGGTGTGGCAGTGGATATCAGCACGAAAAAATGGTTTCACGGGCGCTCCTCCTGACACGGAATGAACCGCAGTTCGCGTTCCAATCGAATCCCTTTTTCCTTCCACACCCTCTTCTCCACTTCTTTTGCTAAGTTAAGAACATCGCGAGCCGTTGCGCCGCCACTGTTTACGATGAAGTTAGCGTGAATTTGTGACACTTCCGCCCCACCAATCCGCTCTCCCTTACAGAGGCTTTCCTCAATGAGGCGACCGGCTGACACCTCCTTCGTGTTGCGAAAGACGCATCCTGCCGATGGAGTGCCATAGGGCTGTGTGGCCGTGCGGTATTCCACGAGATCGCGCTGCATTTGCTTAGCCGTTTCACAGCGAATCAGTTCAAAGGTTGCTCCAAGGATGGCCCCTTTCATCTCGTGAAAGGGCGACGTGCGGTAGCCGAACCCCTCTAGGTTCGTGATTACCTCGTGCTTGCCATCTGGACGCATGAAGTCAATTGACCGCAAAGTGGCCACAGTTTCTTGTCCATTTGCCCCCGCGTTCATAAAGACCGCACCGCCCACTGTTCCTGGAATTCCCGACGCGAATTCGAGTCCGGACCACCCCTCGCGCGCCAGCTTGGCTCCCAACCGCGAGAAGCTATAGCCCGAGCCTACGTGGAATTGGCTTTCACCGACAGGCTCCAAAAAACTAATTTTATTAATGATGACGACGCCTTCATAGCCGAGGTCATCGAAGAGACAGTTTGATCCCTTTCCAAGAACGAGAAAAGGGAGATTCTTCTGTTTTGCGAAGCAAAATGCTTCCCGCATTTGCTCTGCCGAGTCCACTGTTACCAGGTAGCGTGCCGGACCCCCTATAGAGAATGTCGAAAAGTCCTTGAGCGTCCTATTTTCTTCAATCGTCACTACCATTAGCTGCTTCCTCTCCCGCCTTTTTTGCAATCGCCAGACTTTGTTCAAGAGCCTCAGCGCTTCGCTCCAGGATTGCTGCATCAGGGGCTTTCCCCTCACTTTTCTTATAGAGGGTATCGAGGAGAGCGTTGACGAATCCCGACGCTTCCGCCGTACTAAATTTTCTCGCCATGCGCATGGCTTCGCTGATCGCCACCTTCGGTGGAATGTGATCATCGTAGAGCAGCTCATATAGGCCTAGCCTAAGAATCGCCTTCTCTACCGCGTGAATTCGATCGAATGCAAACGAAGTACTGATCTCCGAGATCTTCTCATCGAGTTCATCCTGCACCTCTCGCACAGCATCTGTTCGCTCTAGCGCCTGCTTGACCGCCTTTCGCGTAACTTTCAGTTCCCGCATGAGAAGATCAACCAGTTCGGCCTCTCCCGTTCCCCCATGCGTTTTCGAGTAGAGTAACTGAAAAACGATTTCTCTGAACTTATCTTGCGGTAGTGCCATGACGATTTCCTGCTAAATTGGGTAAGAGAATAGCACATTTGGCGCTTAAATTGGGCATTCCGCAGCAATTCCCTTGGGAATTTAGCGCCCCCAAGGGCCATTGCTGCGGATGATGAGTAAGTTAGCTAAGGCTTTGTGACCTTGCTGCATTGATCATCGCTGTGAGTTTATCTAGAGTAGGCGTTAGTTCCTCGCCAGATTCCCCTAAGCGGCTCGCCTTGTCAGAGTGGAATAGCCTCTGCAGCTTGCGGTAGGCATTACGTTCTTCTTTTTTTTCAGCTCCTCTAGCGACCCCGAAGAATTCCTCTCTAGAGGAAGCCATTAGCATTCGGAAGATATGACCCCGATACTCAGGAGGAAAGGCTTCAAAAGAACAATTCCTTAGGTCCTTGGTGTGCGCCTCTAGACTCTTCTGGAATAGCGTTAAATTTATTTCTTCAGAATCTTGCGAAGTGAACACGTGCTCGAAATAGGCCTTCTGTACGTTTGCCCAGGGCTTCATTTCTTGGGGATAATTGTCCGTGGAAGTCAAGGAGATTGGGTACTCGAGCGTGTGTAATGTAGGCCGATATAGGAGCTGACCATAGATCTTTTTTAAAACAATTACCTGTCTACGAAACTTCTTTAGGTCTAAAATCTCACTGTTGAAGTCCCCTGGGTGATTTTCAAGTTTTTTGATGATTTCATCAAATTTCGGTTCACAATAATTATCTTGATCAAACCCCTTGCCTAGACTCTCCCAGAATGGCAGATTCCAGTGGGTATCGAAAAGGTCCGCCCCTGTAAGCTTCTCTTTTTCAAGTTTTTTATTAATTGAGTTAATTTGATTAATAAAAATCTGAGGAACTTCTTCTAGGAGGGCCTTAAATTGCCGTTCTATCCCTAGGAGATCACCTTGATCAAGTGGCAAAGGTCCACCTGTAGTTGCGTCACACAACCCTAGGTCGCTATACAATTGCATGGCGATGGTGTCGACATCAGGTCGTGTACTCGAAGCTAGGTTTAGCACCTGGTCGGGACGGAATAAAAAGTAAGTACTAAGGGCAATGGAGCCAACTTGAGCCCAGGCAAGGGGCATTTCACCTAGTTTGGCAAAAGGCCCCAAAAAGCCCAGGTAGTCCCTGAACTTTGTTCCTCTCGCCGCACAGTAGTGCCAGGAGTAGAGGGAGGCTAGCGTCAGTACAGAGGAGAGGAAGCAAGTACAGTCAAGGATCAGTTCCTTGGTGTGTACATCTATTTTTCTGGATAGCTCTGCGACTTTACCTTGGTCAGTTTGCTTATAACGCCTTACCAAGAATGCGACCGTGTTGGTGCCATGATAAAGGATGCCGACGGGTGCAATCAGGAGTCCTACGGCTTGCGTATAAACCAAGCGAGTAAGAAGTCTAACTGGCCTCGTGATCAGTAAATGGCGCCAGCTGTTTTTTACTTCTCCGGACCCGAAGATCTGCGTACAGGCCCTTTTTTGGGCTCCTATGGCTCGAAATCCCTTTGCTTCTTGCTCCTGGTTTACATTGGAAGGGCGGATTTTCTCAAATATCCCAGCCACAGTGGGTGATTTTCCTATGTCGCACACGGGATAAATTGAACAGTCAGACGGGTTCAAAAAGCTCGAATTTAAATAATTTAATGAAATTCTACTAAAAGACATATGTATACACTGATAATTTAGTTAAAGAAATTATAATACCATAAGATCGAATAAAACACAATGACTTTATTTAGCAGGTTAAAAACTTCCCAATTCACCAGGTGTTGGATTTCGCATCAAAAAACCCACAACTTAAAATAATAAATTGACATTTCCTTCAATCCATGCTAGAATCAACGCAGGCTCAATTGACCGACCACCGAAAACGACACTGCGAGTAGAGACATGAGACTTAGCATCATCATCGTGAACTGGAACCGAAAAGAAGACCTCGAAGAAACCCTGGCCTCCTTCCCAACCCCCCTCTTCCCAGAGTGGGAAGTGCTCGTAGTCGATAACGGCTCAACGGACGACTCCCTTCCCTGGCTACGTGCACAGAAAGGCCTTACCCTCATAGAAGCTCATGAAAATATAGGCCCAGCAAGGGCACGTAACTTGGCTCTTAACAAAGCCCGTGGCGACTACATCCTTTTTCTCGATAGCGATGCCGAAATTCGAGACTTTGACCCATTGCATGCCCAACTCGACAAAATGGATGCCGATCCTTCGATCGGCCTAGTAGGATTTAAGATCTTAAACGCTTTTTCTGGCGACATTGATCAATGGATTTATGCGGAGAACCAAGATCAGTACCACGACCGCGAGTTTGAAACCTCCTCATTTTCTGCAGCCGGCGCTCTTATGCGAAGAAGCCTACTCCCTCAGGTTCACGGATTTTGGGATGATCTATTCATCTACTGTGAAGAAGTAGAGCTCTCCCTGAAAATCTTAGCCGCTGGATACAGGGTTCTCTATTCACCTTCTGTTGAAATATTTCACAGAGAGTCCCCTGAAGGACGCGTTCCCTCTGGTCAATTTTTTAGACTACAAGCCCGCAACTGGCTATGGATCTTTCTACGTCACTTTCCCGGGCGCACCTGCTGGCACCACATGATTCTCTACACCGGAGTCTACGCCATCAAAGGCGCTCTTTGTGGGCACTTTTTCACTACCCTACAGGGATTGCGCGAAGGGTGGCAAGGAGTCACCAGACTAAGAAATCAAGGCACTAAATGTTCCAGCGAAACCGTTGCGAGGTGGAAGGCGCTAAACAATAGAACATCCATCAAGGCAGGTCGATAATGGCTAAAACAATACTAGTTGCTGGTGGCGCCGGATTCATTGGGACACACCTGATCCGAGCACTTCTCGACCGCGGGGACAAAGTAATTGTCGTGGACAACTTCTCTACTGGATCTGAAGAGAACCTCGCGCCATTCAAAGACAACCCACGCTTCGCCCTATTTTACCACGATATCTGCAACCCCCTCAGCGTTGAAGTCGACGAAATTTACAACCTGGCTTGTCCAGCATCGCCTGATCACTACCAACTCGACCCCGTTCGAACCATCGACACCTGTATCCAAGGCTCTAAAAACCTGCTACAGCTCGCCAAGCTGCGGGGAGCTAAGGTATTTTTTGCCTCCACCAGCGAAGTTTATGGCGACCCCGCTGTGCATCCACAGCCGGAGAGCTACTATGGAAATGTGAATCCCAATGGACCAAGAGCGTGCTACGACGAAGGCAAGCGCCTCGCCGAGACACTCCATCTCGCCTATCACGAAAGGGACCAAGTGCCCAT
>JBFIDQ010000046.1:0-12885 GCA_041603795.1 Chlamydiales bacterium | reverse complement strand
TGTTCTAACCTCGATACCGCGCGCTCTAGCAGCGGTTCCGCAGCCGGCCAAGCATTTAAGGCTTGGCAAGTATCGAGATGATCCTTCTCTACGTAGCGCGCTAGATGCGCGCTATATAGATCTCTTTGAGCAACAACCCCACACGGACAGTTATGCCAGCGATCGGAAAGCTCTTTTTTCTTCTGTTGACCGCACTGGCAAGTCTGTGAGAGGCTCGTTTTATAGGTCGAGAATTCCTCTACAAAGCCACCGGCGCTTTCAGCCTTGCGACGTAGTAGAGAAACAAACATTCCCGGGGCTCGAAAACCAACGCTTCGCCCATAGTCCTTTTGCAATTCTTTGTATGATAATTTTTCTGTCCGAACAAATATCCCTTGAGAGAGAATTCTATTAGCAAGCTCTCCGTGCATGCGCTTCCTAGTCTCAGCGAGGCACCGTTGTCTTTCGGCTACGTCTTCGCGGATTTTGTGGTAGCGATTTGATCTGACCCATTTTTTGGGGCCTTTCCTAATAGTCCCATTACTTTCGAAATTAGCGGGATTGGTTTTTCTCCGGCTACGATCCATTCGCTTTTGGAGCGCTGCTATTTTTTCTTTGTCTGCCTCAAGGCCTTCGCAAAAAGAACCAAGGGAAGCAAAAGAATCGGAAACTACAGCTATTGTAGAAGGGCCTATATCGAGGCCAACAACTTCTCTTCCAAGGGGGTTTTTTGCCTTCTGCAGAGGTTTTCCTTCTTGTACTAGCTGCGCATACCAAAGCTCTTTGCCTCTGATAGTTTTTTTTATAAGCCTTACATACTTCGTACGACACTGCAGACCATTCGCCTCTACTCCATGTTTATCTTTAAGATCATAGCGCAGAGAGAGACCTAGCTTTTTTCCACCTCGTATGGACCAGATCAATTGCCCCTTATGAAATCGTAGGCCCTGTTTGTTGCTTTTTCCTTCTATGCTGCGATATCGCCCATATGCCTTAAAGCGAGGCTTTCCTCTTTTCCCAACTAGATATTCCTTTGCTGACTGAAACGCTTTAGTCGCTATCTTCTGGGCAGAATTAGAGTCTATATGATTCTTGATCCAACAGTTTTTTCTAAGATCTCCAACGAATGCATGGAGAGAATATTCGGAAAAATCATAGTCACTTTGTGCCCTCTTAAAGAGTTCTCGGCGCGAAGCTTTATTTTTTTCGGATTTTGGAAGCGATCGACCTTCTGTCCACGACCTACTTTCTCTTAGTAGCTTAATCCGCCTCAAACACTCTCCAAGGCTGGCATTGTACAGATGGCGAGCTGCATCGATCCGAATTTCCAGCTCTTTTGCCTCTGAAGGCGATACTCTAAGCGGTATCTCAAGAACAAATGTATCGCTGGCTTCCTTAGGCATATTTCTGGTTCTCTACGTACTGCTTCACAATTTCCATTGGAGCTCCACCTACCGTAGAAACGAAATAACTATTTGTCCAGAGAGTTGGTAATCTGGATCGAATTTGGGGAAATTCCGATCGCAAAAACCGAGACGATCTGCCTTTGATCCGCTTCACAAGCTTGTGGATACCGAGTTGAGGGTCCACCTCCACTAGAAGGTGCACATGATCTGGCATAACCTCCATTTCGATCATCTCAGAATCTAATTCGATACAAACCTCTTTTATAATCTCTTTTAAGCGTTCATCCACTCCATTACTAAGAACGGGTCTACGATACTTAGGGCACCATATAACGTGGTACTTACAGGAGTAGACGACGTTTCGATTCGATTTATATTTGATCTTGTAATCACTCATATCTTGAGTTATACATATTGCATATATATAACTCAAGAAAAAGAAGCGCGCTTTCCTCCCCATGTCTGAAGCCAGGGGCTACCAGCGCGTCATTTTGGTGTTTTTTTCGCACCAACCTATTGATACAAAAATTTCCTCCAGCTATAACGTTTGCAGTTCCGTATGGAAACCAAAACGCTAACAGGGGAAATTTTTATGAGTACACCTTTGGAACAACAAACCAGCTCTGTGGTTCGCGTTCACGAACCAAGTGACATCAATGAGACGGACTCGGTGGAAACCGCTACGTGGCGTGGGCGTTGCTGCACCAAAGTGCGGGACAAACGGAACATCCCGATAGTGCTCTTGTTGGGGCTTGTCGTCGGTGTGGGCTTCATTATTGGTGATCGCGGGGCATACACGGCTCCTGAAAAGGTATTTGATGAATACAATTGGTGTTGTGTTCCGCCTCCCACTCCGTACGAGAACACTCCCGCAGAAGGGGCATGTTGGACAGGCGAGAGTGCTGTAGATTGTTCGCAGGTTGGAATTCCAGAAGATCAAGCGGAGAATGCTACCAGTACAACCATCACAACGTGCGTCGAGAATTGCGATGAGAGCTTCCATTTCACCCCTCTTGGATGGGTCGGATTGTCTCTGGTTTGGGTTTCAGGCGTAGGATTGGCGATCGCAAGAGCGTAGGCGGGGGACTCATAATCCTGCCCCGAGCAAGGGTAATCGCATCATCGCCATCGCAAACTGAGTGCCGTTTTTTTTTCTGCACCAACCTGTTGATGAAAAAATCTCCTCCAGTTATAAGGCTCGCAGTTTCGTATTGAAAGCAAACCGCAAACCAGGAAAATTTTTATGGGTATACCTATGGAGCAAATCGGCTCCCCGCTTCTCATCAACGAGGCACCGAAAAGTGATGAGACGGACACGGACACGGTGGAAACCGCTACGTGGCGCGGGCGTTGCTACACCAAAGTGCGAGACAAACGGAACATTCCTTGGGTCTTCGCGGTGGGGATGTTCGTCGGTTTTGGCCTCTTTGTGGGTGATATGCTGGCATCCCTGACTCCCCAAAACAAGGTGTTCGCTGACTACAGTTGGTGTTGTGTTCAGCTTCCCGCTCCGTACGAGAACATCCCTGCAGAAGGGGCATGTTGGACAGGCGAGAGTGTTGCAGATTGTTCGCAAGTTGGAATTCCAGTAAATCAAGTCGAGAATGCTACCAGTACGACCATCACAACGTGCGTCGAGAATTGCGGTGCTCCCCGCGTTCGACCTCTTTTCTGGGTCGGAGTGTCTCTAGTAGGAGTTGGATTTGTGGGGGCCCAGCTAACAGCCAAGTGTGGGCAGTAATTTTAACTCCGTCCCAAACAAACCCTCTTGTATTTTTTTTGGAGGGACATTACCTTGCCTTCTTGATGAAACCCCCTAAGAACCTGGAGAGAATATGACATCACAACCGTCTGTCGAGCTCAGTGGCATGTATCCAACTTTAGAAACCCCGCCTACGGATGAGCAAGTGGGGGCCTTGTCAGGACGTACAGCGACCGCTGGCTCTAAGCGCAGCTGTGCAAAGCGAGTCAGCTGGTTAGCTCTTGGTTGCTTAGGAGTTTTAGCCTTAGGAGGTGCCTTCTTCCTAGCGAGCGAACCTAAGGTCCTGGTGGACACGACATACCGCACGAATGACTACTCCTGCTGCTTGCCTCTGCCGAATCAACCGGAGGGAGGGGGGTGCTGGACAGCGAAGAACTTAACTTGCACAGCCAAGGGCGTTTCACCCTATTCGGCTGAGGAGGCTGCTGCGAATGGACCAACAGCCAATGAAGAGCCTGTACATCATTATAAACATGGATTCAATAAGGCACCCTACATGACAACGATGTTCTCCTTGGCCGTGTTTGGGACCGTAGCTGGTTGTATTGGCTGCATCTTCGGATGCAATGCGGACAAACCGACAGAGTCCGAAACCTTGAACGGACCCCTAAATTCGGATGTAGAGCAGCCGGTAGCTTCGTAGACGCATAATCGGTGCGGGCCTGCGAACGTCCAGTCGCAGACCCGCCACTGATTACTCATCAATAAGACCCGCAGCCTGACACGTACTCTTAAACAGCGCCAAGCACTTCGTTGCATCACAGCTCTCACTGGAAGAGCCCACAACCTCAGGGTGAATTCCAGTGAGAACGACCTTGCCTTTGCCATAAGTCCCTTTGACCACAGCTGCTGGACGACCCGGAAGATCTTTATAGCGATTTACAACTGTAAAACTCTTTGCCGCCAAGGGATTACTTGGAACAAATTGACAACCCTTGTCCCAATAAACTTTTAAAGAAGACTTCTTTCCCACGGAAACAGCAGCTTGCTTGCGCCTGTCAGAGTAAGCAGGCCCCTTGGCAATCACAGGGAGAAGATCAAGGTGAAAGCGGGCCAACCCCTGCTCCTTGGACTTCAAGATTTTTTCCGAAGCTGGAAATGAAACGTGCATGGTTTCCGCCGCGATCATCCCCCCGGCACAGACTCCCAAAAAGCCCAATCCGGAGCGCACTTCGCTTCTAATATGACCAAACACTGGTGACAGGAAACTTGCCATCACAAGCGAGCCACCGCCGGGGATAATCAAACCCCTCGCACGCTTGAAGCGCTCACCCTGCAACTCCTTGGGGCTATCAAACAAAACAATGTGCGAACCAGCAACCCCAATTTTCGCAAGATTCTTGACCAGCTTATCCACAGAGCGCTGATTCACTACATTGCCGTTGCCAAAGAGAGAGTAGATGAAAATTTCAGATGAGCGTTTAATAGTAAGCGACTCTCTAGGAGCAGAACTCAAAACAAACGACACTGACAAATTACCACCTTAAAATTATTAACAAACTACTCATCCAACCTGCGGGGCGATTTTACCAGCCAAAAATTGATAGCAGAGGCCAAAATTCCACGTGGCGGTAGCCACGACATATGCTAGCCCCGTGCAATGAGCGATAGCGAGGCAGCCCGGGGTTTTATCAAAACGACATTATGCGCCCCGGTAGGGGCGCTACAAATCACCCCGACACCAACCCGAGAGCGATGGCTTCGATAAGAGTGAGCACAGAGCCTCAGTGTTGCAGACGTGGCGCCCCTGCTGGGGCGCATAATACCGTTTTGACAAACCCCGAGCTGCCTCGCTATCGCTCGTTGCACGGGGCTAGCATATGTCGTGGCTACCGCCACGTGGAATTTGGCCTCTGCTATCCTCAGGCAATCTCATAAATCTCGGAAAGCGATTCGTGGGACCATGCTTGTAGCTTAACCGGGCCTTTTACCTTTTCCCAACGGGCCACGCTTGCGCTTGACACCCCGAGGGTGTCGGCAAAGGCGCTGACGCTCATCCCTTTGCTAACACGCAGTTTTCGTATGGCAGCCCCGGTAAAGGAGTCGGGGGCTTTCTTCTTCGACGATGGTGCCTCGGCCTCCTCCATGTCGATACCAAAGAGCTCGCTGAGGTCATCGTCGGCGATACTAGCCTCTCCGCTGTCTGCGCCAAGAAGGCTTAGATCTTGCGCAATGAGTTCTTCGGCGTTCACACCGCGGAGGGTGAAGAGCGCCTCGGGATCGTGATCGAGTCGACTCCCTATACCGTAAAGGACGGCTGCCACGTGCTTGCACATATCGGCCCAGTCGGGACAGCTACAGTCATAGGAAATCTCCGAATCACGTGGTAGGAGTCCGTGATCTGACTCGGTGACAACGGTCATGACCTCTTCCGAAATCGTGCCGTTTAAGAGTTCTAAGAGCGATCCAATTTGTCCAGAGCATTTTTCCTTTATCGCCGTCCAGGTTTCACTAGCTAGGGTCTTTATCTCAACCTTCACGTCGTAGAGGGAACTACCGGTCACCTTCGCATCGATTTTTCCCTTCCTAATGGCGAGGTGACAGACGGATCCATTACGCACGTACGTGCGTCCGCGAGGGAGACGATTGTCGTAATCAGAAAACCCCTCAATATGACTACACCACTTTTTTCCCCAAAAGCTCTTGACGATGCAGCGAGGGACGTCACCAAGTGGCTGCACCTTGAACTTCTTCTTCTTTGCAAGTTGTGCGAGCTTCGAGCTTGCCTTGGCTCTACGCTCTGCCACGGGTACGTATTTTGCCCAGCGCATTATGTTACTCCTATCCTTGTGCTCGGGTTAGATCGAGGCTTACGAGATCCATGAGTGCATCATCCGAGAGCTCCGTGAGATTCACCTCACTTTCAGAGGAAAGGACATCTCTGGCAAGCTGCTGTTTCTCGGCGATGAGCTGATCAAGTTGTTCCTCTATCGTTCCCTGTGTGATGAATTTATGAACTTGTACGTTGCGTTTCTGACCGATACGAAAGGCGCGGTCGGTCGCTTGATTCTCTACGGCTGGATTCCACCAGCGGTCGAAATGAATGACGTGTGAGGCCTCAGTAAGGGTAAGCCCTGTACCCCCAGCTTTCAAGCTCAGAACGAAAAATGGGGGACCGTCTTCACTCTGGAAGGCGTTGACAATCTCTTTTCTTTTCTTGATTGGGGTCCCGCCATGCAAAGTGAGTCCGGGTCGACCAAAGACTTTACTGAGGCACTGCTCCAACGGATCGATGATCTCACGAAACTGAGTGAAAATCAGCACCTTCTCTTGGCGCTGCGCAAGCTCATCGCAGATTTCAGCGAGGCGAATGAATTTTCCACTCTCTTCTGCTTTGTAGACGCCGTCGCCGGTGAGCTGACTCGGATGATTGCAAATCTGCTTGAGCTGCATCAGGGATTGAAGAATGAGTCCCCTGCGCTTCATCGCGTCAGTATCACGAATGGTTTTCGCCATCTTAGTGACGGTCTCCTCGTAAAGCGCGATCTGCTGCTTCGAGAGGAAGCAGTAGGAGGGAGTCTCTGTCTTATCGGGCAGGTCCTGTATGATCTTGGGATCAGTTTTCATACGGCGTAAAATATACGGACCCACTAGCTTCTTCAACGGAGCGTATTGCTCGGTCTGACGAAGTTGGAGTCCTTTGATGAACCCTTTGAACTGCTTCGCATTGCCGAGGAGTCCCGGATTCAGGAAATCAAAAAGTGACCAAAGGTCTCCGAGGCGGTTCTCCACCGGAGTACCGGTCAGTGCAATGCGAGCCTTCGCATTGAGCTGCTTAACGGCCTTCGTGTGCTTCGTCCCCGGATTCTTAATCGCCTGCGCCTCATCGAGAATCACCAAGTGCCAGGAAAGATCCTGCAGCCACGTTTGGCGAGTGACCATGGAGTAGGTGGTGACCAAAAGATCCGCCTGGCACGCTTCAGGATTCTCTGCCAGTCGCGCAAGGCTCGAGCGATCGATTTCCGATGGGTGGACAAAAAGCAGGTCGAGGTGAGGAACGAACCGTGCTGCCTCGGCCTTCCAGTTTCCCAGAAGCGATGCAGGAACAACTAGTAGGCTTGGACGCGGCTTCTCGCCGGCTGTCTGCTTATAGGACGATAAGAGCGTGAGCACCTGCAGCGTTTTGCCAAGTCCCATGTCGTCAGCTAGACACGAACCAAGACCAAGATCGCTAGTGAAACGCATCCAAGTGACCCCCTTCGTCTGATAGGGGCGAAGAGTTGCTAGAACTCCGTTCTCCAGGGAAGCGTCGGAGAGTCCGTCCGGATCTCGAAGTCCCTTCAAGATCGATCGGAGTCCCTCCCCTGCATACACTTGTGACCACGACAGCTCCCCGTCATGCACTTCCTCGCCGTTAAGGTCGAGTGACGTTCCAGCAAGGAGTCGCATCCCCTCAATGAAGGAGACCTCGCCACCCTTGAATTGCGCCTGCAACCCTTTCCAGTGTTCGATCGCATCTTTGAGCTTATCCCGATCGATCTCCACCCACTGTCCCTTGATGAAGACGAGACTCTCGCGACTCTCCATCAGAGCTTCTAGTTCAGCTTCGGTCAATTTCTGATCGCCTAGAGCCAGCTCCACGTTGAAATCCAACATGGCCTTTGCGCCAAGCGATACCTTCTTCTCCTCACCAATGGTAACCGCAACTTGCGGACGAGAACGCTTTTTCCACCAGTTCGGTACGCGTATGGAGAGTCCGCTCTCTTCCAGTTGAGGGACGCTGCTAAGGAGTTTGTAAGCTTGCGAGATGGTCCACTTTTGTGGACGATAAACAGCTCCCGATTTCGACAGCTCGTCGACCCATGGGCAGAGTCGCGCCGCTTCATTGATCGGACTTAAAAGCTTGACAAGAGCGCCTCGATCGCGCGCCCCAGCATATTGCTCCAGTGCTTTTCCTAGGGGGAGGTGTTTGAGTCGATTCCCCGCACCGAATCCAGTGGAGTACGTAGCCAAAAAGGCGAAAGGAGTCGATTCGCTCTGCTTGTTTTCTGCTAGGTGAAAGCAGACGCGTCCAACCTGATGCCACCTGGGCGCATGTTGCGCTAGGAACGTATTGAGGCTAGCGCATGCCTCAATGGACTCAGCTGCCCACACAGACAGGTGAGTCCAAATCCCCTCAAGAAAGGCAGGTGATAGGTACTCCCCTCCCACCATTGGCGGAGCTCTCTCAACGAAATGCACCAGCGTGGATACTTCGGGGACTTCCCCGGCGTACTCCTCAGTAGACTCCGGAAGGTGACATAATGTGGTGAGGTAGAGGTCTGCAAACGACTGCCAGTAGTGGAGAGTGGGCACTGCCCTGACATCACACTTCTCTGCAGAGAGAAGGAAGAGGCCTCGACGCCAATCCTCCGCGAATGCTTGTTGGAGCGAAGGAGAGAGGACCCCATCGGCGATTGCCAAGCGCAACGTTCCTGAAGGGGTAAGGAGTAGCTCCGGCACTGCCATGGTAAGAAATCTCAAGCTTCTTCGAATTTGCGGTATGAGCATAGCAGGGCTGCGATTTTTTGTCCGCTGTCGTTTTACCTTGTAATTCAAGAGCTCTGCGTCTAAACTCAGGGGCAACTTTTGGAGAAATTTATTTGTGGCGTACTGGCTCAAAAAGATCGCCTACCTCCTCTTTACCCTCTGGGTGATCATCACCATTACCTTCTTTCTGATGAAGGCGATTCCAGGCGACCCCTTTATCCAGGAAAAAGCCGTACCGAAAGAGATCCTAACGGCTCTCTACAAGCACTACGGACTCGACAAACCGCTCCATCAGCAATACTTCCAATACCTCAACCAGGTCCTTCATGGCGATTTGGGTCCGTCATTCAAATACAAGGCGCGCTCGGTGAATGACATCATTGCGGACGGCTTTCCGGTCTCTGCCATTCTCGGCCTGGAAGCCCTGTTTCTCTCCGTTGGCGCGGGTGTCTTTCTTGGAACCATCGCGGCTTTGAAACAAAGCCGCTGGCAGGATTACTCCGCGATGATCCTCGCCGTAACGGGCATATCTGTCCCGAGCTTCATCCTCGCAACAATTCTGCAGTACGTTTTTTCGCTAAAGCTCGGATGGTTTCCCGTCGCTCGCTGGGGAACCTTTTCGCAATCTGTCTTGCCGGCGCTGAGCCTATGTGCCTTTCCTACCGCGTTCATCGCTAGGCTCACTCGCTCCAATATGTTGGAGGTGCTGCAACAGGACTACATAAAAACAGCTCGTGCGAAGGGACTTTCCGAAACGACGGTGGTGGTCAAGCACGCCCTGCGGAATGGACTCATGCCGGTAGTTACGTACATGGGACAGCTCACAGCGAATATTCTCACGGGCAGTTTCATCATTGAGCACATCTTTGGAATTCCCGGACTGGGACGCTATCTGGTGACGAGCGTAAATAATCGCGACTACACGGTCATCATGGGCACCACCATCTTCTACAGCGCACTCCTGCTGACGGCCATCTTTTTTGTGGATATCGCCTATTCGTACGTCGACCCGCGAGTTAAAGTGAGGAGAGGCGCATGAAGGAGCTGACACCAGAGATGTTCAAGCCGATACCCTTCGACGCGCGACAAGCGGAGGAGCTGGGAGCGCCGGGACTCACCTTCTGGCAGGACGTCTGGCGCCGCTTTCGGCAGAGCAAAACGGCCTATATCGGACTCTGGGCTCTCGCGATGCTCTTCGTCATGGCCATTATAGGTCCCAACCTCACCGGCTTCACCTACTATGAAACAGCTCTTGAGCTCAAGAACCACTCGCCAAGCGCCACGTACTGGTTTGGTACCGACGATCTCGGCAGGGACATGTTCACTCGCGTCTGGTACGGCGCCCGCATCTCCCTCTTTGTTGGAATCGTAGCTGCCGTGATCGATGTCGTCATTGGCATCGTGTGGGGTGGCGTTGCGGCGCTGATGGGCGGTCGAGTCGATGAACTCATGATGCGCTTTGCGGACATCCTCTATGGGCTGCCATATCTTCTAGTGGTGATCATGCTCATGGTGGTTTTGGGGGCCGGACTCATTCCAATCATCATCGCAATGACAATTACCGGATGGATCAATATGGCACGGATCGTTCGCGGTCAGATTTTACAGCTCAAGGAACAGGAATTCGTACATGCAGCAGTCGTCCTGGGTGCTTCATTTTGGAGAATCCTGTTCAAACACCTTATTCCAAACGCCATGGGCCCTATTATCGTTACCATGACCCTCACCATTCCCACGGCCATCTTTGTTGAGGCCTTCCTCAGCTTCCTCGGTCTTGGCGTGCAAGCACCCATTGCAAGCTGGGGAACGATGGCCTCTGATGGTTTGCCGGCAATGAAATACTACCCCTGGCGGCTCTTTTTTCCGGTCTGCTTCATTAGCACCACCATGCTGGCATTCAACTTGGTGGGTGATGGACTCCGTGACGCTCTCGACCCAAGGCTGCGGAAATGAGTGAGACTCCCCTTCTTCAAATCGACGACTTACATGTCACCTTCAAAACCCATGCTGGCACGGTGCAAGCGGTCCGTGGCGTCACGTTCGAGGTAGGACGCGGCGAGACGGTAGGCATCGTAGGTGAATCTGGATGCGGCAAAAGTGTCACGGCACAAAGTATCCTCAAGCTCATCCCGATGCCACCAGGTCAGATCGAAAAAGGGAGCATTCGCTTTAACGGTGAGGAGTTGGTTGATAAAACGATTGGGGAGATGCAGCAAATTCGTGGACGCGAAATTGGGATGATCTTTCAGGATCCGATGACCTCTCTCAATCCCACCATGCGCGTCGGCAAGCAGATCATGGAAGGGATCATCAAACACCAGGCGCTTTCACGCGCTGACGCCTATAAGGCTGCAATCGAACTTCTTGAGATGGTTGGGATTCCCGAACCCACCCAGCGAGTCGATCAATATCCACATCAGTTTAGCGGCGGAATGCGCCAGCGTGTGGTCATCGCCATCGCTCTGGCATGCCGCCCAAAACTTCTCATTGCGGATGAGCCAACGACGGCTCTGGATGTAACCATCCAGGCGCAGATCCTGGAACTCATGGCTGATCTACAGAAAAAAACAAACTCAAGCATCATTTTGATCACCCATGATTTAGGGGTGGTAGCTGGGGTATGTGACCGGGTGGTGGTGATGTACGCGGGCAAGGTGGTGGAGAGTGGAACAGTCGATGAGATCTTTAGTCGACCGCAACACCCGTACACACAGGCGCTCCTAAAAGCTGTGCCAAAGCTTGGAATCAATAAAAATGAGCGCTTAGCTGCGATTGCTGGACGTCCACCCGACCTTCGGTCGCCTCCCCCAGGCTGCGCCTTTGCACCGCGCTGCAAGCACGCGATGGCGGTCTGCACGCAAATTCAACCAACGTTAGAGCCTGCCGCCTGCTGGCTCCATCACCCCATGGCAAAACAGCAGGTAGGGAGTCACTTATGAGCACACTCCTCGAAATCGACCAACTGGAAAAGCACTTCCAAATTGACGGAAAGACTCTAAAGGCCGTGAATGGGGTCACTTTGACCATCAAAAAAGGCGAGACCGTTGGACTCGTTGGCGAATCAGGATGTGGGAAGTCGACGGTAGGTAGAACCCTCGTACGGCTGTATGAGCCGACGCAAGGGGCGGTGCGTTTCGACGGAGCAGATATCGGAAAGGCGAAGGGCAAGGCCCTTCTTGGACTGCGCCGCCGCATGCAGATGATCTTTCAGGACCCCTACGCCTCGCTCAACAGTCGCATGCGCGTAGCCGATATCATCGCAGAACCCCTCGATATCCATAAATTAGCAAAGGGAACGGCCCGACTTGACCGCGTGGAAGCGCTTATGGGGAAGGTCGGATTGAATCCGGAGCACATGGGACGCTTTCCTCACGAATTTAGTGGTGGACAGCGACAGCGCATCGGAATCGCCCGCGCTCTCGCCGTGGAACCTGAGTTTTTGGTCCTTGACGAACCCATCAGCGCCCTCGATGTCAGCATCCAAGCGCAAGTGGTCAATCTGCTGAAGGAGCTGCAAGAAGAGATGGGACTCACCTACCTCTTCATCGCACACGACCTAAGCATGGTGGAGTACATCAGCGACCGCGTCGCCGTGATGTACCTCGGCAAGCTCGTGGAGCTAGCCGACGGCGAATCGCTCTACAAAGACCCTCTACATCCCTACACGCAGGCACTGCTTTCCGCCGTGCCCGTTCCGGACCCAGCAGCCGAGCGCAAACGCCACCGCATCATGCTGCAAGGCGATGTGCCGAGTCCACTGAACCTCCCATCCGGCTGTCCCTTCCACACCCGCTGTCCACTCGCCACCGCGCGCTGCCGCGCGGAAGTACCCGAGTGGAAGGAACACAAACCGGGCCACTTCGCCGCCTGCCATGAGATCTGAACTAGGGTTGCTTCGTTAAACGTACTAAGGGCCCCTTACTGCGTAAGCATAAGCACACGCTCCAACAATAAATGTAGGTACCGCTATACCAAACTCAGTCCAAGTCCGCGTAGATTCACCCGAACAGAACTCGGTACATTTATTGTCTTCCTCGTTCACAACCCTCCCTTCAACAAGTGAAGTGGAATTCAAGAAGGAAGCGCACTCCTCTTTGCTTGGAGCCCAAGTGGACGCACTGTAGTCTGGATAATCTACAGAGGTTAGGGTGCACTTACTCAAGTTTCACAAAAAAAGTTCTTGCCAAAGTTTAGGGGCGAAGTCCCGGCAGATGTTAGCCTAGGGCGTGAGCCCTAGGTGGCTGTAAATAAATGGATTAGCCCCAAAGG
>JBFIDQ010000045.1:0-13268 GCA_041603795.1 Chlamydiales bacterium | reverse complement strand
CGCATATTTCCGTCACAAAATCTTGTGGGTAAAAGTATGTCCGCGTCCCCGTGCCTCTGCGCTGAAAAGATCACAAGCCGCTGATAGTTAATGGAATCAAGATGGATAATTCACTTGCAAGGACATGAATTGTTTTTAGACCAACTCAGCCGCAATTGAGTCGTAGAGGGGGATGCCTCTTGGTGTCATTCTAACGAACGAATTCGTTTTCTCCAGGAGGCCGTGGGAGATGAGTGTCTCCACCTCCTCGCTCGTCTCGCTTGTTATGCGTGATAGCGGAACTCCTTCCAGGAGGCGTAGTTCCACAGCGAGGCGCTCGCGTTCGCTTGCCTTTGGATCAAGTTGTTCGGAGAATTCTACAGGTGATTCGCCTTGCACCAGGCGCTGGCAGTAGCGGTGGAGGTTGGCGATGTTTTGGAAGCGACGCCCCTGCCAGTAACTGAATGCCGAGGGACCATACCCAAGAAATGGTCGTGCCTGCCAGTAGCCGCAGTTGTGGACGGAGTGCTGCCCCTCCTTGGCAAAGGCCGAAATCTCGTACTGGTGGAGTCCCATGGCCGGCAGCTGCTTTTGTGCCTGTTCATACATGTGGAGGGCTGCGGTTTCCGTAGGGACCATAGGCTTGAGGGTGTCGCGCCACTTGAAGAAGGGCGTGTTGGGTTCGAACGTGAGGTTGTAGAGCGAGAGGTGGGAGATGGGGAGCTGTCGGACCTGGTCTAAGGTCGCCTGCCAGATGTCCACTGTCTGCTGTGGCACCTCATACATGAGATCAATGGTGATATTTGAAATACCAACATCTGCTGCCATGGTGATCGCATCCACCGCCTGTTGTGCGGAATGAAATCTCCCCAATACCTTCAAGAGTTCGTCGTTGAAGCTTTGGACGCCAAAACTGACCCGGTTGACCCCCGCTTTTGCAAAGCGAGCAAGTTCTGTCGCCGTAATTTCCTCTGGATTTGCCTCCAGCGTAATTTCCGCTCCTGGAGCGTCTATCCAGCTTAAAATTTCGCGAAGGGCCTTGGATCCAATAAGCGCGGGGGTGCCCCCACCAAAATAGATCGAAACAATTTTTTTATTGTTTAAGAGTGAAAGGCGCTCCTCCCACTCTTGTCGGAGTCCAGCCATTAACAGTTCGTGGTATGTTCTGTTATTAGGAACAACGTAGAAATGGCAATAGGGACATTTTCGCGAACAAAAGGGGAGGTGGAAATAAAGGCTAACCTCCTCTTTGCTCACCAGTCGTTTGCTTCTGGGTCGAGAATGCCGCCGCGCTTCCAGCGAGCCTTGTCACTGAAGTAGGATTCCTCGTCCTCGTCGGAAACGGTCGTCTCCTCCTGTCCCTCTGAAGAAGTGCCCTCATCGACAGTGGTCGAGTTGCCCCCTCTGGACTCCTCAAACCCTTCCGTTTGGCTATCCTGATCCGAACCTGGAAGAGTTGGCATGTCCGCTTGGTAGACGGTTTTGCCCACCTGTCGCTTAGGAGCCACGTAGTCATCGAGATCACCGTGCTCCTTTAGGAAGCGCATGCGGCCAAGTTCTTCTTCAATTTTTTCATTGAGTATGGCTATCTCTTCCTTGTGCTTTGCCTCGTCCTTTTTAGGGACAAGACCCAGCTCCAACCAGCGGGTTAGATCGGCCAACTCAGCTTCAAGTTTCTTCAGCTTTTCGTTCTTCACTTGCATTTTTGCTTCTCACAGTATGCGCAACGGTTTCTAAGGCTGGACTTTTATCACATAGGTTCTTTATTTTCAACAGTTTTTGCTGATTTCTCCCGTAAAAGTACCCAGGATATGAAAAGACCTTCAGCTAAAATATAAAGTATGTAGGCGAGGTGGCTACTCTCGCCAAACCCATACGTATGTAGTCCAGTTCCAAGAATATAGTTTACGCCATACCATGTAAAGGAAATGGTGAGCATTCCAGCAATGGCACCGACTGCTAATCCGAAGTGACGAACATATCCATAGGTGTGGGCGTGGATGATGACGAGGTAGACGCAGGCGCTAATCAATGCCCAGGACTCCTTAGGATCCCAGTCCCAGAACCGCCCCCAACTCTGCGCGGCCCACACGCCTCCAAGTATTGTACCGGGAATCAGAAGGGCAACGCCAACCCAGAGCGAGGCAAGAAGTGTCTTGCCAATTCGTTCGAGTCGATCGTGCTCTTGGCGAGGCCACTGCAGCAAATAGATATGTCCAAGTACGCCGCCTAGAATAAAAATGCCATAGCTTCCGACAACCATAAGCACGTGGACCAGCAGCCACTGCTGCGAATCGAGCACGGCCTGCACGTTTTCCATGGTTCCGTCGAGTCCGGTGACGGAAAGAAGGGTGAGGAGTCCACCTGCGCCGATAGCGCCACATAGGCGCGCCATGGGATTTCCAAGGGCTAGACCAAATAGAGCCGTGATCCAGGGTACATAAAGAACCGTTTCGAACATATTTGTTACCGGCGGACGTCCAAGCGCATAGCTACGGAGAATAAGGGGCACCGTGTGGATGAGTAATCCGAGGGTGAGGAGTCCAGTGGCAAGCGCTGGCGCCCGCCCCCTAAGGTACGTGATGTAAATGAGAGCAGAGAGCAGGTAGCATGCTGCCGAGATCTCTACAAAGGGGAGGCGGTAGAGCCACAGCTCTGCTTTGAGCTGTCCCATCGTGGGGTAGGTGAGACTCTTTTCTAGTGAGCGCCGGTATGGGTCGCCTTCCAGTCTCTTGTAACCAGCGAGGAGGTGGTGGCTGAGGTCCTCAGCCACTCCGCTGGTCGGATTGCGATCGGGGTTCTCCGAAGCTAAGCCAAGCTGAGCGTAAAGCGAGCGAATGGCTTCGAACGTTTCGTCAGGATAGAGCGTGAAGTTGGCTATGGGCTTGCCCGCCTCCTCTAGCGCGACTGCGCGAAGAGGTAGCCACTCACCGTGAACAAATCGACCTGGCAGCGCGAGTAGCAAAGAATCCGCACCTTGCAGGCGCTGCATGAGTGGCGCATCCGCAGGTGTGGAATCACCAGCAGCAAGATAGAAGGCAATGGAGTTTGTGAGGGGATGGTCATCACCGAGTTGTGTGGCGCCCACCCGCTCAAGTTCTGCAAAGGAAAAGCGGCTAACAGCTTGCGGTAGAGATAGCGTCTTTTTTGTCTCGCGGTCTACAGAAAAGAGCGCAAGATCATCGAAAGGTTGATGTCCCTGAAAATGAAAACGCCAAAGAAGCTCATCAGCTGGCAGGCCTTCATAACTCTCCTTGCCGTATATCTCCTTCCACCACAAGCGTGCTGCAACCTCAAGTGGACGAAAACGCCCCTCATATAGGACAGGAACTGTTTTTAGTGTGGCAGAATCGTACAGCTTCTCATCGAGACGCAGTTCGCCAAAAAGAATCTGTGGAAGTAGCAGTAAGAATAGAACCATGATCACCTCTTGGCAACAAACTTGCCTAAGTGCTTCTTTTCTGAAAAGAGGTCTTCCCAAAGAGAAGAAGAATTCCTAGCGAGAGTACGAGTCCACCGGGATAAGTAAGCTTGTATTTCGCCGGATCATAGTTCACTGCTAACTGCGCACGCTTGGCGGCGGTGCCGTTCGTTTGCGTTAGACCACTCATATAAAAGCGGTAACCGTCCCATGTTTCATGGACGTTGTTCATCGAGATCGTGGTCGCCTCTTCGCGACCACTGCGTGTGTCGGTGACGATAAGCCTGGATTCGTAAGCAAAAGCTTGCGTGGCGCCGGCATAATTGATTTGTCGGGAGGTGCGTAGGCGGACGCTATAGGGGATTTCCTGATAGGCCGGTTGGTAGCGCACGAGGAGTTCGCCATTTAAGGCCGGCCATTTGAGTCCACTAGCTGTGCGGTCATAGGTGAGTGTGAGTTCCTCCTCTTCCAGCGAGAACGTCACCTGCGGGGTGTTCTCTTCCCATTTGGCCGACGGCTCTTCCGGTATGGAGTCACGTGAGACGGTGCATTCCAGCTCGATGGTTTCTACAGGTTCTTCCTCTTCCCAACCGTCTGGCGGCATCAGGCGGCGGTAGTGGAGTCCATAGCTGCGCATGAGAGCGGACAATAGAGTTGCATCGGAATTGTGGTCGGGTAGGTCTGGCAGCTGATCAGCGATCGCAAGAATCTGCTGCCCATGCGCCATGAGGAGGTCTTCTGGGGTCTCAAGTTGAGCCAATTCGTCGAGGAGGGGCCACTCCATTTCCTGCAGGGTCTGCTGCAGAGGCTTTCCGCGAAGGAAGTCGTCGATCATAGGCTCCTGCAAAGCAGTGAGCCATTGCGCACTTTTGCGGAGGGGTGGGGTCCACTGGACCTTGTCCAGCTGCGCAGTAAGTTTTGCCGGTAGGGGTCGATTTTCAGGAAGAAACCATGTTCCGGCCCGATCCCACTCCTGAAGGAAAGCGATCCATGTTTCGACAAATTCGTCGCCTGCTGCGTCCCTTAAAAGCTGTAGTGGCGGACTAAGTGGCGTGTCCGGAGCGAGCCATTGCTCCACAGCTTCACCAAGGTGGCGGTAGCCAGAAAGTGATGAAGGAGGGGGGAGCAGTGGAATTTTGGCGGTGAGGCCATAGCCGCTATAGCCGCGGTCATAGGCCAAGTAAGAGGTCAGTTGACCCCGCGCAAACAGTTGTCGATGGACCCTACCGTATGGGTCGAGGGTGACCACGTGCTCGTTTCCCTGCGTGTCGTCGATGAGGAGGAGCGAAGGCCTTCTCTCAAGGCGCGGTTCAATGGGAGCGGATCCAAGCCACGCCTCGTTCTCGCGAAGGGGCGTTCCATTCCATAAATAGTCGACCGTCTCTCCCGAGATCTGGACCTCAAGGTCGCCTTGTGGCAACGCCACCGGCGCTTGCAGAGCTTCCTGCAGAGAAAGCGAGAGGACGAGTCGATCCTGACTGTCGCTTAAGTGGAGAGTGGATTGGCGTAGCGCCTCTTCGATTGCGCCGTCTACATCAGGCGTTCGCAGAGTGCGCACCTCCCAGAGCATATCTGGGGTAAGGTGAGTGGTTACCACTTGCCCTAAGGGCAGCGGTGGCAAGCCCATGGCCGTTCCGAAGTCGCCCTTTACCCAACCATTCAGCACCTCCAGGCCATGAGGAGTAAAGCCAAGGAGTTTGGCATGTAGGCCAGAGTCGGCGTCCACTACAATCTCCTCGGGGCTCACCGGCCACTGAACGTAGCGATCGCCTCGCTCCACATGGAGCACTTTTTTTTCCTTCACGAGCAGACGGTTCGTTTCCCCACCCTCAAGAAGGCTCATAACTCCTTGCGTGCCGTATCGCGTTTTTACGAGAGTGCCGGAGATCACCATTAGGAGTCCCAGGTGTGTGATGAGAAACGGAATATGGGTCAGCTTAAAAGGCCACCTACGCAGAGCGGCAAAAAGGATATTCACAAAAAATAGGCCCAGCACAACCTGAAAGCCGGGGTTGTTATAGGTTAGCTTGGCAGCATGATCGTGGCTGTCCGTAATGGATTCGATAACCGTCCCGCTAATCACGGCGAGGGTGCACATGCTGATCAGGGTGATGGCAAAAGGGACGCTCCCTAGAAAATGAAAGAGCAGGCGTAAGATTTTCATAGGGACATCCGAATCCCTTCAATCTGCTCGAAGCTCTCCGCAAATTGTTCAATCGCCTGGCGATGCAGCAAAAGAGTGTCTGGTGCGCCGGTAGCTTTTATTGTGATTGCGCCGCGCCGCTCCTCCGTGCCCTCCTGGCGCGCCAACGTGCGGCGGTGGTCCGGATCAAGCACCAGCGCCCAAGCCATTACGAATGAGGGGGTTCCCCTGCGGACGCCCTGAGCTTGAAGTGAGAGTCCAGCGTAGCCGCCGAAGGCAACGGGTTGTATCGTGACCGGAAACGAATCCAGGGCATCAAACTGTCCCTGCCAGCGCCGCACCTGTGATTCCGGTGGAATCTGCATATCGGGAAAATTGTGGAGAACGAGCTCCACTCCCTCAAGAGAAAACGTGCATATCGCTTCGCGCGTGTCACTTAAGTCAGTTGCTGGAGACGGATCGCTTCGAATCCACCCCTTCGGCACATCCACTCGGTAAACTGGCTTGCCGTCGCGGCCACTAATATCCTGCCACTCAGCTGGTAACGTGGAGCCTATCAAAAAAAAAAGAAGCGTAATGATCAAAGTCATAGGACCAGACTAGCGCCATCCTGTTATTTTCTGCTAGATCTCGTGTGACAAATCAAAGGCTCTCTGATACAATTATTTTTAAACCAGGAGTTGGCCAGTGAAGGGTTTTTTATCTGTAGTTGGTGGAATTGTCGGTACGCTGCTTCTTGCTGGGCTCTATGTGATGTCGAGCTACAGCGCGTTCATTCGAATGGATCAGGAGATCGATTCTAAATGGTTGCAAGTGGAGAAGCAGTACGAGGCTAGGCTTGTTCTAATTCCGAACTTGGTAAGGGCGACGCGTCGCTACTTGCCAGAGGAAACGTCTCTCTTTGAGGAGCTGGAGAAGGCACGGCGTGCCTACGGCGATACGCAGGGACTAGAAGCAAGGGTTGTGGCCACGACAGAGCTGGAGGTGGCTCTTGCTCGATTGCTTGAGGTCACTGACAACTATCCAGATCTAAAGACGAATGGAATGGTCCTTTCACTCATGAGCCAGCTTGACAGCATCGGCGATCTGGTCACTACGCAGCAAGAGCGCTTCAATGATGCAGTGGAACACTATAACGATGCCATTCTCTCCTTTCCGGGCCGCTATGTGGCGGAGCGTTGGAAATTTAAGGAACGAATCTATTTTGATGGGGCTGGCACAGAGGAGGAGTCAGTCGAATGAAATCAGTTTTGCTTGCGCTCTTCCTCTTCTCTCACGCTCTTGTCGCTGCTCCTTTGCACAAGTACGTGTCCGATGGCGCAAATGTTTTGTCCACAGGAGAGCGGCTTGTCTTAGAAAACCGTCTTCGTGCGTTGTCGTCGGAGCAGCAGACGGAAGTCTCTGTGGTAACTGTTGAGACATTAGGCACTGCAACTATTGAGTCGCGCGCAGCTGAGCTGTTCTCCGATTGGGGGCGCGACGGTGGAGCACTTCTTCTCATCGCCGTTCAGGATCGCGAGGTCCATATCGAAACAGATCTTAAATCACGTCCCTACGTGACCCAGCAGGTAGCGGGACAAATCATACGTGAGATTATGGGGCCTTTGATGAGGAGAGACGCGTATGGGTCTGGCATCAATGCAGGAGTCAATGCGATTGTCGATCGCCTCCAAGGAGATCCCGCGGAACCTGCTTTGGTTACATCGGACTATGATCCGGGCGCCTTAGGAGCGCTTGCAGTTTTCCTTGCTGCCCTGCTTGCGGTTCTTCTTAAAAAGTGGAACTGGGTCATCCCGCTAACCGTTCCCGTTGGCATAGGAGCGTCGCTTTTTGTCGGCTCATTTGTCGTGTTGGCCGTGGCCCTTTTCCTATCGGTGTGGGTATATGTCATAGGGCTACAGGGAAGAAGTCGATTCCATCGAGCACGTGCTCGATTGCGCCGTAGGCGAGGAGAAAGCTAGTGGTAACAGAAGCAGAGCCGTGTTCCGAGGAGCTTTGGTCAAGATTGGCCCGCCTTAATGAGGTCGGGGTCGCACTTTCTACTAAAGAGGACTTCCGCGAGCTAATGGAGATGATTCTCCTGGGAGCTAAGGAGTTAACCAATGCCGACGCCGGCACACTCTATCGGGTCACGGACAACGACACTCTTGTTTTCGAAATTGTGCGGACGGATTCCCTTAACTTAAGTTGGGGCGGGGTCGCCGAGGATCCCGTTCCGTTTCCAGAAATTTCTCTGTACGGTGAGAATCGCGAGCCAAACAAACAGATGGTAGTCTGCTACTGCGCGCTTACAGGTGAAACATTAAATATTGAAGACGCGTATCAAATTGATCAATTCGACTTCTCCGGAACGCGACAATTCGATGTGAAGACGGGATACCGCTCCAGGTCCTTTCTCAATGTGCCATTGAAGAATCATCGGAAGGAAGTCATTGGGGTCCTGCAGCTTCTCAACGCGCAGGACAAAGATACGGGCGAAGTAACCGCTTTTTCGGAGGCAGATCAGCGCCTAGTGGAGTCACTTGGATCCCAAGCTGCCATAGCTCTTTCCAATCGACAGCTCATCACAAGTCTCAACGGAATGCTGGAAGGATTCATCGAGGCCATCGCGGAAGGGATCGATCAGCAGTCGCGGTACACCGGCGATCACTGCCGAAGGGTACCGATCATTGCCGAGATGCTTGCCGAGGCTGTGAACGAAGCTAACGAAGGATTCTTTACGAAGTCGGACCTCTATGAGTTGCACATCGCCGCCCTGCTACATGATTGTGGGAAGGTGGCGACACCCATTCACATAACCGATAAAGCAACACGCCAAGAGACGGTATTGGACGCCATCGATCACATCAATACACGGTTTCAGTTGAAGAGAAAAGAAACTGAGTTGGAGTCCCTTCGCAACCAAGAGGATCCCGATGTCTTGAGAAAGAAGCTTGAGCAAATTGACAACGACATCGCGTTTCTTGAAAAGTGCAATCAGCCAACAACCTTCATGGATGATGAAGCCAAAGAGCGCGTGCGCGAAATTGCTGAGGGGAGTTGGACCGATAGCTACGGGGTCGAGCAGCCGATGATTACCGAGCAGGAGCTCACCAACTTCATGATCACGCGCGGAACGCTAAACGATGAAGAGCGTAAAATAATAAATAATCATGTGGTTAGCTCCATCAAAATGCTTGAAAATCTCCCCTATCCGAAGCATTTGGCTCGGGTGCCCGAGATCGCCGGTGCGCATCACGAGTGGCTCAATGGAAATGGATACCCGAAGCAGTTAACAGCCAAAGATATGAGTACTCAGGCGCGCATTTTATGTATCGCGGACGTTTTTGAGGCGCTAACCGCTCACGACCGCCCTTATAAGCCGCCGATGCCGCTTTCCAAAGCTGTGCGCATACTGCGCGAACAAATCGATAAGGGACACCTCGATGGTGATTTGGTCGATTTATTTATTGAGCGTGGTGTGCACGTCTCCTATGCAAATAAATATTTACATCAAGAACAGCTCGATTTGTAGCTGCTGAAAATCAGTCGTGTGATAAACTTTCTCCTCATATTAGGAGCGAGCATGAAGATTTTTGACGACCAGTTAATTGTTGTAACAGGGGGTGCTGGATTCATCGGTTCAGGTGTGATACGCCACCTTAACGAGATGGGACTGAGCAACATCGTGGTGGTCGATGAGCTTGGCCATGATGAGAAGTGGCGCAACCTTGTGGGCAAGCAGTTTGCAGAGATTGTTGATAAAAACGAGCTCTTCAGTTGGTTGCAGGGACGTCAATCGGAGGTGGAGGCATTCATTCATTTGGGTGCGTGCTCGAGTACGGTAGAAACCGATGCAAGCTACCTTCTGGAAAACAACTACCGCTACACGCAGCGCCTTTGTGAGTACGCGATAGAAAACGATATCCGTTTCATCTATGCGTCGTCAGCAGCGACCTACGGCGACGGCTCAAATGGCTTCTCAGATAATCACGAGGGACTAGAGGCTTTGCGTCCACTCAATATGTACGGCTACTCCAAACACCTCTTTGATCTCTGGGCGAAGCGCAATGATCTCCTCGATACGATCGTCGGACTCAAATACTTCAATGTGTTTGGTCCAAACGAGGCGCATAAGGGACGCATGGCGTCGGCCATTACGTTTCTACTTCCGCAAGCAATTGAGACAGGGAAGGTGCGTTTGTTTGCTTCTTCGGATCCGGACCGCTACCCTGACGGTGGACAGTTGCGCGATTTCATCTACGTGAAGGATGTGGCACGTATGACGTGTGAGTTTCTTACCAATGATCTTGCGGGAATTTTTAACATTGGAAGTGGTCAGGCCAGCACCTGGAACCAGCTTGCTAGTGGGGTCTTTAAGGGACTGCGTCGAGAGGAATCTATTGAGTACTTCAAGATGCCAGACGATCTCATCGGTAAGTATCAAAATTATACGTGCGCTGATATGAGTAAGGAGAGTAGTCTGCAGGGTGCACGTCCTCTGGAGGAGGCGGTAGTGGAGTATGTGCGCGATTATCTAATGGAGGATAAGTTGTGGTAGACCTTTCTAGATTGCGCCCTTGCCGTGTACTGGTGGCAGGTGATCTAATGCTCGATCGCTATGTTCTCGGACAGGTCAAGAGGATTAGTCCGGAGGCTCCGGTCCCGATCCTAGATGTGCGTGAAGAGCGAAGCCGTCCTGGTGGAGCGGGAAACGTTGCCCTCAGCCTACAAGCATTGGGCGCTGAGGCCGTGTTGTTGAGCCAGGTTGGTGGAGATCTTGCTGGCAAAGAGCTTCTGAAGGGATTGCAGAGTGAAGAACTCGCAATTCACGGAGTGATGGTCAATAATACCACGATTACCTCTGTGAAGAAGCGTCTGATTGCGGATACGCAACAGCTCATGCGTGTTGACCATGAGGAAATAAAGTCTCTTCCGTTGCCAATGGAGCAACTCGTTATCCAAAGGCTCCCGAAACTACTCGCCTCCATTGATGTGGTGGCAGTCTCTGATTATGCAAAGGGATTTCTGTCTAAGGCTTTACTGAGAGCTTTGATAGATGAAAGTAGAATTCGAGGTATACCCGTGATTGTCGACCCGAAGGGCGTCGATTACTCGAAGTATCGGGGTGCAACCTTGATCAAGCCAAATTTAAAAGAGGCGCTGGAGGCATCCGGTTTGGACGAAAGCGCAGAGCTCGGTGACGTAGCCGATCGTATTTTGGAGCGTAGCGGAATCGAAACACTGCTTCTCACCCGCTCACAAGATGGAATTTCAATTTTTGAGCGCGGAGGCGCTCGTAGTGATTTTGCAGTGCGGGTCCGCGAAGTGAAGGATGTAACTGGTGCCGGAGATACGGTGCTGACGATGGCAACGATGGCCTATGCAAATGGATGGTCCGTACCGGAAGCTGCGGAGCTTGCCAATATTGGAGCGGGCATCGCTATCGAACACCTCGGATGCCACAGGGTGACGCGCGATCAACTGGAACAGCGCGTGGCTGATCTAGAGATGGTGAAATAAATGACTCGCGGCATCCTCTTTGGTTGTATAGCTAGTGTGCTTTGGGCTCTGAGTTACTTTCTGCCGCTTATGCTACCTGGATTTAGTCCTGTGGAGGTCACTTGTGGTCGCTACTTTTTCTTCGGGCTTATCTCTGCGCTTTTTTGGGCCTTCGGCGATCTATCGCTGAGCCAGGTGCCACGCTGGATTCTCGTGCGCTCTGTACAGTTTGCTCTTACCGCCTACTTTGGATTCTACATCTTGCATGTCGCGGCGATACAGACGATAGGCGCGGGTTTTACGGCGCTCATCATTGCATTCCTTCCCGTATCCATCGCGATCTATGGAAATAGCATTCATAAGGAGTTTCCATTTTCCATCCTCGTGCATCCCCTGCTTCTGATGTCAATTGGGCTCGTCAGCATTCACTTTACGGAGCTTTCATTTGATAGTGATGCGACAACAACTGAGATGGTGATGGGGGTAAGTGGACTCCTTTTTGCTGTTGCGATGTGGACCTGGTATGCGAGCGAGAGCAGAAAGATCATGAAAAGCCAGGAAATTGTAGGAGCCGTCCAGCTTGCCAACTTGATTGGTGTGGTCTGCTTGCCTGGCTCACTACTCATTTATGGAGCCGCAGCCTGGCTCTGGCCGGAAGATCAGCGTCTACTTGCATCAGATCTCCTTACAAGCGAGATCGTCTCCTTTGTATGGATATCCCTTTTCATGGGAATTTTTGTTTCGTGGGTGTCCGGTGTCTTTTGGCAACGAGCAGTGAAGCTATTGCCTGTGAGCCTTGCTGGTCAGGTCCTCGTAGTGGAAATTCTGCTGGCCCTCGTCTATATCTACCTCTACGAGTGGCGTGCACCCACTCCGTGGGAACTCTTCGGAACAGGCCTGGTCATCGGTGGCATTGCGCTGAGCCTCGTGCGGATCAGTCGCCATTCGGACTAATACGTCCTTTTGTTAGGCTGTTTTCGCTGGAAAAACGGATTTCTTGGCGAAAACCTATTGATTAGGTGGGGTTTTCGCTGAGAATTTCGATAATTGGGCGAAACCAAGGTTACCATCAGGAGTTTTCGCGAGGCGAGCAGCTCGAATAGCTCCATGAGCAGGGCAATCGCATAGAAACGATTATTTAACCGCGAAGGTGGCGAAGTTAGCGAAGATTGCGCGAAGGGGCAGGCCTAGAACCCGCACCTCATACTTGAATCGGCGTTGTATTTTTGTGGTGTTGTTTCGAGCATACCAGGCTTTGAAAAAAACTAGAAGTATTAATAATCGGCGTCTTGCTTGTCGAATAGGTTTAGCTGGGACTCTTCTCCGAGCGTATTTTGTGCCGAGTGGAGAGAAAGGACCGTCGACTGCTTGCTTTCGTTTTGTTCTGTCATGGCATTAGGGTTTCTCAGTAATGTTATACCCCGCGTGGCCATAGACTTTGATTTTTTGCGACGGCAAAAAATCAACATCTAGGCCCGTAGGAAATCGAACTGATGTATTGTATTCCTTTGCACACGCCTTTTTTGGTGAGCCGCAGGTGATTTTTTGGTGAGCCGCAGGTGAGGACTCACGGTTTTGGCGCGACCATATAGTTTAGATCGCAGCGTCACCAATGTCTCAGGGCAACTCACCATCTCGACATTCTTATACAGTTCAGAATTCTTACCAACAGCTTTGCTCCAGATAGCCTTGCGTTCGCTGCTGGTGATAAGTCTATGTCTAGTTATTCTAGGAATATTTAGTAGATCATCAAGGTATCGAATGGCGTCAATTGTACTTTTTAGTAGCCTTGCGTGGTCTGTCGCGATTTGGTCCTGAAGTTCTATTTCAGTCGTTGGTGGAAACTGAGTGGGGCATGCCGTTACCGTTAGGTTGTTCCAATCTATACGGCATTTCTTGAATTTCCTCTCGCAAGGGAGAGGAAGTAGCCTCTCTTTATCTTTAAGAGTTCGCCACAACGAAGCAACCTTCTCCATGGCGTCCCGTACCAAGGGAGAAACCGTTGAGGCGGGAGGGGAGTTTGAGACGGACGTGCTCTTTGGTCCTCGCCTTGCAGTCTCATTCAAAAAAATGGTGGTTTCGTGATCACTTTGAGTTTCCCTGTCATGCTTTTGCAAATATGCACGCTCGTTTATTTCCAATTTGCCCTTTGGTGTGAGCGCTTGGCCCAAGGCAAGCGGCGTGAGCAAGTGGAGGGGTTCGATGGCTCTTTGCGGCGAGAAGGGATTAGGTTTAAGGAATAGG
>JBFIDQ010000044.1:0-13504 GCA_041603795.1 Chlamydiales bacterium | reverse complement strand
CGTCAGCCCCGACCGAGCGAAATCAATGGCGAGCATTACCGTTTTGTCACGCAGGATGAATTCGACGCCAAGGTATCTGACGGGAGCTTTTTGGAGCACGTGCAGCTATTTGACTGCGCGTATGGAACGGATCGCGCTCATGTCGAGGAGCAGCTTAGCAAGGGGCATCACGTGGTGATGGTCATCGACGTCCAAGGCGCCCTTCAAATCAAAAAGCACTTCCCAGCCAAACTTATCTTCATCAACCCGCCGTCAATTGAGGTCCTTGCAGAGCGCCTGAGCAATCGACGGACGGAGACCCCGGAGGCTCTTGAGAAGCGTCTTAAGCGGGCTATTGAGGAAATGAAGTCGGCTACGGAGTACGACTACCAAATTGTAAATGACGACTTCGATACTGCCTACGATATCCTACGAAGTATTGTCATTGCCGAGGCGCACGTGCCGAAAGAAGATCAATCAAATATCTCAGACCAAGAAGGAACCCATGGAAGTTAAAAAAACGCTCACCAATGAAAAGCTGCAGAAGCGCTTTTCGAGTCTCTTTGAGCTGGTCAACTACGCCATCGATGTGGCGGAGAATATGATCCTAACCGGACGTGAACCTAACACGGAAACGGGGGTTCAAAACCGCGCGGTGCAGGTGCTGGATGAAATTTCCAAGCACAAGGAAACCTTTGAAGAGGTTTCTGTCGACCAGATTCGCGAGCCAGAGCTGGCGCAACCTACTCGTGAGTCGATTGTGCAGAAGGCCGAAGCTGTTCAAGCTGAAAAGAAGCTGAAAGAGCCAGTCGAGGCTGTCGTCGAGTAAGGAGACGCAATGTTTGCTGAGCCTAGCTTTTGGAGCGGAATGGAACGGCTAGGGTCAGCCTACGGGGTTTTTTTTATCCTCCTGATGCTCCTCTCCGCGGGGGGCATCGGACTTTTTTTTTGGTCCGGATGGTGGGTCACAAATCGAGAAGGCAGTCGGAGTCCGATTACGAGAGGCCAATTGGCCCCTGGGGACCTGATCACCTACGACACTGTGCAAAAAATCCAGCGCTTTATGCTTAGCCAGCCGCAGCCGGAAAATGCCCCGTTTGAGGTTGCGCAGGCCGCTATTTGTCGCGACAGTGGCAAAATCTTTACGGAGGCGCGCAATGCATTTGATGTCCTTCGCGTTGGAAATGACTTCCCCAGGCGTCGCTGGCCCGGCCACTGGGTGCAGTGGAAGCATCTTCATTCTAATGAACAAAGACGCCTAGCTTCCCTGCATGAATGTGTAAGGGATTTGAAGCGGGACGATCTGTATGGCGATCCAATTAAGGGCTCAATAATGAGCTGGCAGAGAGTTCCTGAAACAGAAGTCGAGGTGTTAGTCGTTATGCTAACGCCCACAGAAAAAAAGACACAGTAGTTATGACCCAAAAGAAAATACTCATCACATCAGCTCTTCCCTATGCAAACGGTCCCCTCCACTTCGGCCACATTGCAGGAGCCTACCTCCCAGGCGACGTCTATTCCCGTTTTGAGCGACTGCAGGGCAACGATGTGCTCTACGTATGCGGCTCCGACGAGTACGGCGTGGCGATTTCACTAAGTGCGGAGGTTGCAAAGCGCTCTCCGCAGGAGCATGTCGACCACTACCATGAGGTGCTTAAGGGGTTCTTCCAGCAGCTCAACTTCGGATTCGACCACTACTCACGTACCACCTGCAAAGGACATAAAGAGCCGGCTTATCAGTACTTCCGCGACCTCCTCGCCAATGGCTACATCGAAAAGCGCGTGTGCGATCAGCTTTATTCAGAGAGCGACAATCGTTTTTTAGCCGACCGTTATGTCGTCGGCACATGTCCCTCATGCGGATTTGAGAACGCCCGCGGCGACGAATGTCAGAAGTGCGGAGCAAGCTATGAGGCAACTGACCTCAAAGAGCCGCGCAGCAAGCTCACGAACTCGCCGCTTACTCGACGCGCGACGACCCACTGGTTTCTACTTCTTGATCAGTTTCAAGAGCGCCTACTTGCCTGGCTGGAGACAAAAAACTGGAAGCCAAATGTCACGAACTTCGTAAGAAAATACATCGAAGACCTCCATCCGCGAGCCATAACGCGTGATAGCGACTGGGGCCTACCGGTTCCCTTGGACGACGCCGAAGGCAAAGTATTGTATGTCTGGTTCGACGCACCCATAGGGTACATCTCCGCCAGTCAGGAGTGGGCCGAGTTGCAAGGGGAACCCGACAAGTGGCGTGACTACTGGTGTGATGAACAGACGAAGCTCGTGCAATTTATTGGTAAGGACAATATTCCATTCCATGCGGCGATCTTCCCCGCGATGACGATGGGACAAAACGAACCGTATAAAGTCGTTGATGAACTCCCTGCGAATGAATTCTACAACCTCGAAGGGCGGAAATTCAGTAAATCCGACGGGTGGTACATCGATCTAGACGTCTTCTTTTCGCGTTATACAGCTGACCAAATTCGATGGACCATTGCCTCGAATGCGCCGGAAACCAGCGATTCAGAATTCACCTGGAAGGATTTCCAGATGCGCTGCAACAGCGAACTTGTCGGCAAACTCGGCAACTTTGCCAACCGAACCCTCGTGTTTATCCAGAAGCAATGCGAAGGTCAGGTGCCACAGATGAGCCCAAAAGCTGATGATCAAGCCTTTTTGGATGAGATCAAGCGACTCGTGGGCGAAATTGAGAAGAGCTTTTCGACGTTCCGCTTGCGCCAGGCCACGCGGCAGATCATGGATCTAGCGACCCTGGGCAACACCTACTTCGATACCAAAGCGCCCTGGAAGGCTGCAAAGGATCCGGAGCGCCGCGGCGAAATGGAGACGACACTACGTTGCTGTCTCGAGTGCGTAAAAGCGCTCGCCGTGGTCACTGCTCCCATTATCCCAGAGAGCAGCAGCAAGCTTCTACACCTACTGGGCCGTGAGCCAGCAGCCTCGTGGGACGAGGCAACAACGCTCGATTTAGCAGGCGAGCTCCCTAAACCCGCCGTTCTCTTCCAAAAAGTGGAAGATGAACAGATCGAGGAAGAAATCGCCAAGCTACACAAAATGGCTGCAGTTTAGCGGTAGCGCGCTCCTTGAGCAACTTCTCAAAAAGCCATGGCAGAACTAACAATCAGAGGGTTACGACCAATTAAACGCAGGGACGCAGCCATACTTTTACCCACAAGTTTCTGTGACGGAAATATGCGGTTTGTGCCGTGCGTGCTTTTTTGCTGCGGCAGCAGCAACGGCCTTTAGCCCCGGGTGGAGGCGCAGCCGGAACCCGGGGTATTGGGGTAGTAAAACCCGCGCTGCGGGAGCAGCGCCGGCGAGCCCGTAGCGGTTTTGGCAGTGTTGATTGTTCATAGATCGCAAGGCATAACCATTTGCCGGCGCTGCTCCCGCAGTGCGACTCCCTCCTGTAATCGTACCCCGGGTTTCGGCTGCGCCTCTACCCGAGGCTAAATGCCGTTGCTGCTGCCGCAGCAAAGAAAACCGCACGGCACAAACCGCATATTTCCATCAAAAATACTGGTGGGTAAAAGTATGTTACCGTCTTTGCGTCGAAAAAAATGGAATCAATCGCAAACTAATGCAAAAGAGCCATTTGAGGTTCAGGCGGTAGCTTCCGAGATCTTCGTTTAAATCGCTTTCTTCAGCCGACTATAAGCCACATACATTAAGTTGACGGCGCTGGCGACGGACGTACGAAAGTGGGTTATACCTGCGTTTTCGGTAGTGACTTCTTCAAAGCATCGAGTTGACTCTGAAAGAGGCGCTGATTTTTGGCGTCGATTTCAAGTGTCATCTTGAGAATTCCATCGAGGGTCGATAGGCACTCCTGGACCTGCTGCGCTAGGGCTGTTCCTCGATCTTTGGACTCACGCCAGCGTTCTTTTACGGGACGCAAGGCGTGGTCAATTTCTTCAATGCAACCTAGGAGGATCTGCTTTTTTTTCATGAGCGGAGCCAACCCTGACAATCCCTTGTTTTTTTCCAAAGCGACCCCTTCTTGCCTGGTAAGATCAAGAACCACCTCGTAGTAACCGATCTGCTTTTGAAGTAGGCGCCGAAGGATCTCCTCTTTCGACATGTCTTTTACGGTCCGTCTATCCGTCATACACCTACCTCAGCCAATATTTGCTTGGCGCGGATGCGGGTGGTGATTGAACTGCTGGCATCCCCCTGGAGCACTGATAGCCGCTTCAGAATCTCTCGTGCTTCTTCCATGCGCTGATCTGCTTCAAGTTGCAACCCTAGCTTTTCTCCCTGATCCTGGAGAAAGATAAGGTCGCCCAGTGATTTTTGGCTGAGCCGAATCAGGCTATGCGCGAGGTTCAACTCCGATCGGTAACGATCGCCTTTATCAGCAGCAAGAAAGAACGCTTGATTCTCCGGAGCGAGAAGAAAGCGATGAAAGCGTTCGGAAGCTTCCCAATCCATCTGAAACTCAGCTGTCATAGCCCCAATTTCCACCATCTGCCAGATTACCTCCGGCTGAGATGCCCGGCTGGGCACTTGCTCTAGGTCGTCTAGGTGCCGCGTGACGATCTGCTTGAGCTCTTGAAAACGGCTTGCTGTGTCAACATGGGATAGAAGGCTCACGCGGTAGAGATCGACTTCTTCTAGTACCCTCGCTTGCTCACTGACTGGGATAAAGAGGTCGTCAAGCCCCGTCTGTTGCATCTGCTGCTCCGCCCAGCGAAGGAGGGCAGGGCCCATAGTGACGAGTCGCTGCTCAGCGTTTGGAATGGCTAGCAGATTTTCGAAGTTGCTCCGGGTCGGTAGCATGTACGCTCGATCGTCTCGCGTGAGGGTGATTTGCTGAGCGTAGGACGGAATAAAGTCATTGAGTAGCTTATCCTCCAGGCTTTCCTTACTGAAACGATTGGCTATTCTCTGCGGTGTCGCCTGTTTGGTTGCATCCATTAGCTCGATAAGAGTGCCCCGAATGCGCTTCAGAGCGTCGTATGTCAGAACAGTGAGGCTCCCTGTCGCTCTCTCAAGCTCTCTCTGCTGCTGGATTCGTGTGCGCTCTTTCACTTCCGGTAAACTGCGCCACTCCTCTTGATAGAATGCGGTAAGTTGGTCAGAGAGCGTTGAAAACTGATCTTGCTCGCGATTCACCCCTTCCAGGGCTGCAGTTACCTGTTCGCGAATTTCCATGGGAAGAAGTTTTCTTTCCACTCGCTTCGCTAGATGCAGATTGTTGCGGTAATCGGAAAATGTTGTGTAGAGCCGTTCAAGGCACTGCGTTTTTAGCACCTCCCAACGGCATTGGAGGATCTTTTCTCTTTGGTAGCTGTGAAACTCAGTTTTTCTGATCTCTCGCAGTACCCGGTCTTCTTTCCATGAGACCATATGAAACAGGGTCTCGGCCTGATTAAAGGCTCGTGCAGCGGGCTCGTAGTGTCTCTGAGCTCGCAAAACCTCAGCGCGGGCAAAGGTGGCAAGGGCGAGTGGACGTATGGCGTCGCGGTAGTCACTTTCCAGTCGACTTCTCCCGTAGGGACTCGCGAGGTCAAGTTCGCCATCGTTCACAAGATCTACTGGAATAAAACCATGGATCTCTCTAAGGACTTCATTGGCAGCGGCAAGATTTCCAAGCTCCGTTTTAGCCTTACCAAGATTTACAAAGAGGTCAAGGGGGTAGTACTTCCGATGCTCTTCAGGCGCAACTCGCATCTCATTAACCAACTCGGTCAGTAGCAAGTTCGCCATGAGCCAGTTCTTCGTGGCGACAAGGGTTTCGGAGAAGGCGACCTTGGCCTGCACCACGAAAAGGTTGTCAGGATCACCTTCTTTCGCCTTTAGAAATGCATCTGCGGCTGCCGAGAAGTTTTGGTTTTCGAGGTGAAGCTTACCAAGCTCGAATGAGGTATATGTATATCCCGGATTGAGCTCGCCAGGTAGGTCGCCCTTGGAACTCATTTCATCGAATAGCCAGCTCCCTCCCTGGTCGCCTGGCGAGCCAAGTATGCTGACCATATCGTTGCGAGCCTCCTGGTAACTCCCGAATTGCTTCTGGAGAAGAGCTCTTTGAAGAAGCGCCCCCTTCCGATAAGGAGAATAAGCCCCGGTAAGGACGAGTTGCGAGTAGTACGCAATGGACCGGTGTGCATAGGTTTTGGCTCGGGAAAAGTTATCGTCGTGGTCGACGAAGAAATAAGCGGAGTTGGCCAGGCCCTGATGGTACTCTTCCTTTGCCAAGGCTTGATAGCTCTTGGCTAGGCGAAATAGTGCTTCGTGCGCGCCGTTATTGTGACTCAACAGCGAGGCATAAAATGGAAAAAGTTTCGGAAAATAGCGGGCACTGCTGGTTTCCAAAAGAATTGGGTCAATTTGCCCCATGACGGTGGCTCCTTCATCGCCATCAAGGGCGCGGCGCCGGGGAAGGCGCGCGGCAGCCGATTGAATGAGATCGCGATAGTGCCCAATAGCCTCATGGTGGGCGCCCTTCAATCCGGCAATCACACCAAGGTAGATATAGGCGTCGTCAATTCTTGAAATGGGGTGTCGCCTACGTTCGGGGAATTCCTGGGCGCCCAGGCGTGTGGAAGAGAGGTCATTTTCTGCCCGCCCAAAGGCTAACGGCTTGGCAAAATCGAGGTAACCCAGAAACGCCGTCGTCGCCTTATTCAGCTCACTGCGGGCAAGATTATTGTCCTGAGGCAGGGCGCGGCTTGAACGTATGTGACGTAGCGAGCGCCTGACAAATAGCTCCCCGGTTAAAAATCGAGAGTGAGCGAGAAAGACTTCTTGATCTTTGTCCTTTCCACGTCCAATGATCCAACCGGTAGCCCCGTTGGCAATTGAACGATCTAAGTACTCGGGGAGATCGCGCTGAAAAACCTGTAGGGCTCGGTTTTCTAGGTGTTCGACCCAGGTCTGATAGTGGACCCGTGAGCTGTCAGCGTTACTAAGGCTTTGCAGGCGCTCTCTAGTGTAGAAAGAGCCCTGTTTGAACTCGGCATAGAGATTGGTGTGCCGTGGTTCAAGTTCGGGCCAGATGACATCGGTAAGATTGTGTGAGTGGGCGAGCTCGCTTAAGGTCTCTAGGGTGCTCTGCTCGAGGTAGCTTCTTCCAACTAGATAAAGAGCTTTCGCCTTGAAGTAGTTTTCCTTTTGCTTCACGCGTTGAATTTTCTCTAGCCGGAGAAGCTCTCTCTTCTGGTGGGCTATGATTTCGTCGATCCCATTTAAGTCGTCAACGGAGAGCGTGGTGATGCTTCTATTGAGCTTAGTGGCGGTACGAAAAAGACGCGAAACAAGTGTACGTAGTACTTCATCTGACTCACCCATCTTTTGGCTTAGAAACTGCAATCGGGTCTGTGTTTCTATCATTCTCGGGGCAATATTTTCGCGAAAAGCGTTGGCCTTGTGTAGGTTTTTCGCATAGTTGTCAGCGAGGAGTCGTAGGCGCTCATTGAGTGCAGCTTCCTTCTGACTCAGCAGGGTGATACGTCCTTCCTTCTCGGCAGCCTTTGGAATGAGCAAGTCAATCGCCTCTTGATCCCTTTCCCTTGTCGCAATTAGCTTCTCCGCTTCCAGCTGTTCCTTGTCGTGTAGATCACGAGCCAATTGCTTCACAATCGACGCACGTTCCTCAAATGCAACACGGTGCTCACCTAGACTGAGACCCATTTCGTGCTCAATTTGAAACATCTCCACGTTGTCAATAAGGTAACCGCTCCCGGAAATGGCGTTACTTGTTCCCGAGATAGAACGGCCATCGTGAAGTTCCCTGAGGCTCTGCTTGGTGACTGCGAGGTGATTCTTAGCGAGAAGGATGTTCTCTACGAAGCGGGTGAGGTTGCGAGTCTGCGATTCATTGAGGTTTTGATTGTCAGCTAGACTGCTGGAAACCTCTTGAAGGTTGTGGAGAATCGCTTTTTCTTGCTGAAACATTTCATCAAGGAGCTCGTTCTCCTGCCAGATTCTTTGATACTCCTCCATAAAGGCAGCCTGTTGGTCAAGACAATCCCGAAGTGACGATAGGTCGCCATCTTGGTAGATGAGGGAGGAGTCGGTGGAAAGGTGCGGATAGAAGGTATGGAGGGTTTCGCGAGCGAGGCGTTCCGTCTCGAGGTGGAGGTTTAGTTTGGCGTGATCCTCTGCAATCTCTTCGTTGAGCCTACGAACCTCTGTGTCATACATGGGTGCGGCGATGGCATCGTCTGCTTTCATGAGAAGCAGCTGGCGTCTGCGTTCTGCTTTCTCTTCTAAACTCCCTGGAGAGTTGTTTGTACCGACTAAGCTTACGATGTCCTCATAGGTTTGTCGTAGCAAGCCCTCGGCGTTCCAGATTTCCTCCTCTTCTTTGGCGATCTCAGCGACGGTGTCGCGGAGTGGATTAAATAATTGGTCAAATGCGTTCACAAGTTGATAGATTTGACCATCAAGTTGAGCAATCTGGAAATCCACGACTTCTCGCTCATCACCAGAGAGGGAAGCTGCTTTTTCTCTTAAATGGGACATCTCGCCTTCAAGGCGCTGGTGTTCGATTTCTAGTCGCCGCAGTTCGCTTGCGCCATCCGTGGCGGGAAGTCCCTCAAGGAGGGTTAGGTACTTCTTGCGTAGGTTGATCTGATTGTCGACTTGGGCGAGGAGAGCACTATTGTCGTGAATGCGCTGCTCGAGGCGCTTGCCTTCTCTCTCACTAAAGGCTGAAAACTGGGCTTCAGCTTCTTTCAGTTGGTTCTGAAGTGCTGAGGTGAGGTGAAGGCGCTCCCCCTGCAGGCTCTCAAGGCGCTCTTTGGCGGAAGTAGCGCCTTGTGTGAGCTGCTCAAGCGTCTCTCGGCGCCGCTGTTCTTTTTTCTGGAGCGTGAGGACGCGATCGATGGCAAGCCCCTCGTCGCCTTCAAGCTCGCGGAGCTCTTCATGTAGTCCTTGAAGGGCAAGCTTTTGCTCAGATGCGTCGCGTTCATTCTGGGCTAAAAGGAGCTGCTGTACTTCTACCTGGCGCCAAAGTTCCTTATCTAACTCTTTTACTTTTGCGGGAAACTCTCCGTCAATCGTGGCAAGACGCTCGCGAATGGCGGCCAATTCGGAACTTGGACTTGACGTGGTATCCAGAGCTTCTTGGTAGAGCCGAGTAAGTTGTGCGGTTTGATGGGCATTGAGGCGGTCGTGTAGTCGAGTGCCGTCGCTTAGAGTGAATTCTTGAGGCTCAGCGAGAGCGAGGTCAAGGATTTCTCTGTTCATAAAAGTACGTTCGTCGTCGAGGAGCAATCGCTCCCTACTTTGAGCGAGCAATGCCTTTCCTCGATTCGACAGCGGCATGTCACTTAGGGAAACTTGTGAAAAGTAGGTGGGCGATCGAACAAGCGTGTTTAGGGCGGAGATGATTTCGAGTTTGACTACGTTTTCAATCGTTCCGATCTCTAAGCTCGCGATGAGGGCACTCTGTACTTCTTCTGGAATTCTTTCCCACAAAGGCTTTAAGGGGTGTTGCTCCGTTTCCTTTGAGGCCTGAGTGAGCAACGAGACCACGTTCTGCCAATCCATTCCCGTTTTGTCCGGGTCGTAGAAGGGAAAAGAAGGGAGATCGAGAACGTTGGCAATGGCACGCTTTAGAGTCAGTATATCCTGACTAAGAGCTTCAATCCGTGGAGTGGACATCTGAAGAGGGGCTTTGGGGCGGTGGCGGTTTAGAAGGGTCTCCGTACTGTTTGGAGTCTCAAAAATTCGAGTCAAATAGACCCTTGCTAGACGATACTCTCTGTTCTGGAAGGCGATTTCGGCAAGGGACTCGACGCATCCTACGTACTCCTCCCACAAACCGTCAAGTTGCGTGGGACGCTTTCCCTCAATGAAACCGTCGGTGGTAGGGTATCCTTCTACATAGCGTCGGCCAATATGGAAGCAGCGGCTTGCCTGCTCCATATCATTGTGATAACGGTACCACTTGCCGAGAGTGTAGGCGGCGCCTACACTGGTAAGTGACTCCTCCTTCATCGCTGTACGAAGAGCAAAGCGCAGCTCCTCTAGCTCCAACTCGTTTGGGGCAATGGACTCCTTCTCCTGTTCAATGGAATGCCGAAGCCAAGCGGATTGAATCAAAGGGACCCATTCCAAGATTCCTTTGTCGAAGTACTCGATGCGTTGTCTACCAAGTCGATCGAGAGCCTCTCGCATAAAACGCTCGTTCGTTTCTGAGCTGGCCGTCTCACGGTACTCGAGTTCCAGTCGCAAAAGGCCCTCAAGGGCAGTAATCATAGCGTCATAACGCTCCTGTAGTAAGGGAGAACGTGGGTTTCCTCCTACTCGTAGTTGCGTGGTGGAGGCGTTGATCGCGCTGTCGATACCACTTCGGAGCTCTGTGGGTTTAACGTGATTCGATTGAATGATTCTATGGGCATCGCGCACCATCACGGCGACGGAACTCTGCTGGGATAGGTTCTCCTGTAGGAGTTGAGAATCGGTCCGCGTTAGATAAAGAATCAGCCAGCTAGCAAAGACGATGCCGATTAGGGAAACCACTCCCCCAGTGATCCAAAAGACGCTTCGTGTCGATTCCTGAAGATCGACAATGGAGCCCTTGAGTTCCGGGTCAAGGGTCTCAGCGGATAGATCTTCTATCCCTTCACGTATATCGTCGGACATGAAAACCCTTTATTGATAAGCCGGAATCCGGCGTAAATACTCCTCGACAACTTGCTCATTCTTCTCGCCCGCTTCTTCGTCGAAAATGACCAACGCCATGCCCGCAAGAAGTTGATGTGGGTTGCGAAGCCATCCTTGGTTCCATAGCATGATATCTTGAATCATGCTGGGGTCACTATAGTAGTACCTGGCAATGGAGTAGAGCGTATCTCCCTTACGGACCAGATGAAGGCGAAATGTGGGGGGTGGTATGGAACGAAAGAGAGCGAGATCAGCTTGTGCAATGGGATCTACAGGAGTAAGTTCGGTAATCTGATCACGCATCTGCTCGTTCTGAGCGATCACCGTCTGCATCTTTCGCACGATCGTCCGTTCCGAAGCGACCACTTCGTCTTGCTGTGCCCGCAATTCTAGAATCAGTGAATGATTCAAAGCGAGCTGGTTCTGGATGCGTTCCATCCAATCGTCAACAGTTTCCCAAGGGAGCCGCTGCCACTCCTCACGGAACTCCTCTTCCAGATTGAGAAGATAACTGTCGCTCGTCCGCTGATCCACAGAAGAGGGGCCGCTACGCGAGAAGCGTTTATCACTCTGCTGCTCATGGGCAGCGCGGACATAGTAGGCCGGATCCTTCGTTTTGTGCTGACACCCGGCCAGGATAACGGCTAGAAGCGGGAGAAGGAGTAGTCTCGTCATGATTTTGCCTTTGCAAACAGGTAAGCGTCACCGTCTTACCACAGCTAAGCGGATCATGTCAAAATAACTTTAAAAACGCAAGGCCGCTGGAAGAGTTTTTCCTTGGCAAGAGGTGGCACGAATCCTAGAGAATTGGGTATACTCCTTGTCTAAACAGCGACCAAGAGGCCCCAATGTCTACGACCAAATCAAAAATCCGCACTGCGATCACACCGACACGAGATGAGGATTATCCAGAGTGGTACCAGCAGGTCGTTAAGGCGGCTGAACTGGCAGAAAATTCTCCTGTGCGGGGCTGCATGGTGATCAAGCCGTGGGGCTATGGGTTGTGGGAGAAGATTCAAGGGGAACTTGACCGCCGCATTAAGGCTACTGGAGCGGAAAATGCTTACTTCCCGCTGTTTATTCCATTGAGCTTTTTGGAGAAGGAGGCCGCCCACGTGGAGGGTTTCGCCAAGGAGTGTGCAGTCGTCACGCATCACCGGTTAGAAGAACGCGATGGTAAGCTGGTACCTGCGGGGGAGTTAGAGGAGCCGTTGGTTGTTCGGCCAACTTCAGAAACAATTGTCGGACACTCCTTTAGCCGTTGGGTCAGCTCCTATCGCGATCTGCCTCTCAAAATCAACCAGTGGGCCAACGTGGTGCGCTGGGAAATGCGCACTCGCCTTTTTCTTCGTACGACGGAATTCCTTTGGCAAGAGGGGCATACGGTCCATGCAACGGCAGAAGAGGCTGAGGCATTCACTCTTCGTATCCTCGAACTCTATCGCTCCTTCGCAGAAGACGTACTCGCCCTCCCAGTGTTTATCGGCGAAAAGAGTCCGGCTGAACGCTTTCCCGGTGCGCTAAAGACGTATACGCTAGAAGCAATGATGCAGGATCGAAAGGCGCTGCAGCTTGGAACCTCGCATAATCTCGGACAAAATTTCGCGAAGGCGCAAGAGATTAAATTCGACAACAAGGATGGCGAGGTGGAGTTTGGACACACCACCTCTTGGGGGGTCACAACACGCCTCATTGGTGGACTCGCAATGGTTCATGGTGATGACGATGGCGTACGCCTTCCACCAAGAATCGCTCCGCAACAGATTGTGATCCTGCCCGTGACGCCGAAAGAGGAAACGCGCGAGGCCGTATTGGCATTTGCTGAGGAGCTAGCAGAGCAGCTTCGCCAGAAGAGCTATCACGGTCAGTCCCTCGGAGTGGTCGTAGATGGACGCGACCTTCGTGGCGGTGAAAAAACCTGGCAATGGGTCAAACGAGGAATTCCACTTCGCGTTGAGATCGGACCACGTGATCTAGCAGAAAAAAAGGTGGTGCTCTGTCGCCGCGATCAAGGAGCGAAGGAGAAGCAGTTCCTTACCGCAACTGACTTTGTGGAGTCGGTTACGACCACACTAGACGAAATTCAATCAAACTATTATGAGCAGGCGAGCAAGCTTCGCAATGAAAACATCATGACAAATATCCAGGATTTCGACGCAATGAAGGCTTACTTCACGCCAAAAAATCGGGATAAGCCTGAAATTCACGGGGGATTTGTGAGGGCCAAGTGGTGTGGCGATGCGGACAGCGAAGCGCTCCTAGCTGAGCACAAGCTGACGATTCGTTGTCTCCCACTCGACCAAAGCGGTACGACAGGCCGCTGCGTGATTACGGGGAAAGAGGCGACTCTCGACGCGATCTTCGCCAAGGCGTACTAAGCCTACGGCATTGGAATCCAATGCGACGGTGCCTGGCGCTCTTTGTACGAAGCCTTCGTCGCTTTTGGATCACGGATATTGTCCAGGTCGCGCTTGAGCTTTTCCTCAAGGCGACTCAAGTTGCTCTGCAGCAATTCCCACGTTTCCTCGGAAAAGTGATTGGGATTATTAATATACACGTCAATTTCCTCGAGCGAGATTCCCAACTCCCAGAAATGCTCCCGCGACTCCTCTGCCATCGCCTCAATTTCAATGTCCAAATCATCGATCCGCTGATCAATGGTCCGTTGCTGAGTCTTGGATTCAAGTCCAAACATATGCCACCTCACTAAGAACAAATAGTTTGCGGTATCAGGATTTTTTTGTCTAATTGAGGGTTCTGGCTCCAGGATAATCCCTTTGTGTAAATAAATCGAACCTTAAACTGCTCGTTCGCAGCAACTTGTGATTGGTTACATTTTTTTCAACGCAAAGACGCTGAGGCGCAAAGGTACGCAAAGGGACGTGTTGGG
>JBFIDQ010000043.1:0-13523 GCA_041603795.1 Chlamydiales bacterium | reverse complement strand
GTCATTTTTCCGGCCTAGATCGGGAGCGTTCCCGCGACCTCAAGTGTTACCCTAGAACCCCTGTTTTTGAACCATGCCGTTTTTTTTAATTCTTCTGCCTCGGAAAACGCAACCATGGCCTAGATAAATCGCCCCGCCACGATTGAGTTTTTTCCTGGCTAGCATTATGTAGAATGAAGAGGGAAGGAACCCCTCCCATATGTCGGAAGGAGCCACGTGTCTGAGATCACCCCCAATCCAGGGAGCACCCCGCCCGCATCAGCAGGCGCCGGAGAAGGCGCCAAGGCGACGGAGTCGGCGCAGCCGACCGGCTCCTTGGGTGCGCACGCGTTTACCCAGGCCAGTAGCGAGCAGTTTAAATTGCCCGCGGCTCTCATGAGCATGCTAGGTGCCGCCACTCCTAGCCAGGAGGAAAAGCTTGACGACCTCCATGCACGCGATCTCACCAATGCCGCGCGCCAATATGGAGAAGGTCAGGATCTAAATGAAGAGGGGCAGCGAAAGGCGGGTGGGCCTGAGGACATCATTCCGATTATCATCAGGATAGAGAAAGCTACGGATTCCCTAGACGTTCTCCCTAAGCTCCTTGAGGAGCAAGAGTTGGAGCTCGACAAAACCGAGGAAACCGAAGAGCTCGACGACAAGCTAGAAGAGGATCAAGAGAAGGAAAAGGGTAAAAAGAAGAACGGTGAGGGTGACGGGGAGGAAGAGGTGCAGGCCCCCAAGAAAAAGCGCAAACGTGCTGCAAGGAAGAAGGGCCCAAGCAGCAATTCCCGGTAAAAACCGTAAAAACCAAGCAAGGTTTTCCTGCGGTAGTTGTGGCCACGCTGACAATGCGGATAGAAATGCCGCAGAGGTAATTAAGAAACGCGCAATCGAACTTATTTTAGACTCTGGAACGGAGTTGTCCGACAGAGGAGTTCTGTTAGATATAGGACGGGCCGAACAATAGCAAAGCCTGCGCGCAGCAAGGAAGCATCAAAAAAGAAGGGAATGGCACTCGTTGCCTAGTACCGGAAGCTCGCTCCCTTTAGGGGCGAGTAGTTCACTTGTGCTTTTAGTGGAGCTCGCTTTAATGGCTTCGTCCTCCCCTGAAATTTATGCCCTCGTTTGACGGAGGGGAGAAATGAGTAAAAAAAACACTTCCGGGAATTGCTGCACTGTGGCTGATTTATTTTGCAATAAGAGGGCGTATGGAGCATTATGTCGCCCATGAGTGAGCAAGAAGATCGTATCGATATACAAGGGGTAGAAATCGCGCTTTCGTTACCCGATAAGCTAGATTTCAAATGGATTGGGCAACAGGACGTCATGGACCAGCTGTTGGCAGCTTGGTTGGTGATTGATGACAACGATATTCCGTTGAATCCGCGTTTGATTGGCAAGCCTGGTGTGGGCAAGACGACGCTCGCTTATGCCGCAGCTAAGCGTATTGACCGCGAGGTCTATATCTTTCAATGCACGATGGATACGCGTCCAGAGGACCTCCTTATTACCCCAGTGATCTCTTCGGTTGGGGGGATCCGCTACGCGGCTTCTGGTCTGGTTACGGCCATGCTTCGTGGTGGTGTTTGTATTCTTGACGAGGCCAATCGGATGTCTGAGAAGTCATGGGCATCACTCGCCGCACTGCTCGACACGCGCCGCTACATCGAATCGATTGTGGCGGGTCTCAAGATCTCGGCGGAGCCGGACTTTCGGATTTGCGTCACTATGAATGACGATGCGTCGACGTTTGAAATTCCTGAGTACATCCACAGCAGGCTTCAACCACAGATTTACCTTGATTTTCCGGAGGCGGAGGAAGAAAAGCGCATTTTGCGCGAAAATCTTCCTTTTGTCGATGAGCACATCGTTGATTACGTGGTGAACTTCTTGCAGTCGTCGCATCTCGCTAGCGAGAATTACACCGTGCGTGATGGCATTAACATCGCGCGCTATGCGGCAAAGCGGGCCAAGAGCCTAGAAGGCAAGGCGCAGATTGATGCGCTGCTGCGTCAGTCGATTGTCATGACCCTGGGCGAAGATGCCCTCATGCACGTGATCTGACGATGCTCGAAAAGGGCAATATCACCCTACTTCCGATTCTCCACTACCGCATGGAAATGGCGGTGGCGGTTAGATTGGCGTTTCAGCGCCTGCAACCTGATTGCGTAGCTGTGGAGCTTCCTGAACCTTATCAAGAGGCGGTGATGGCCGGTGTAGGGCGCTTTCCTGACCTCAGCGTACTGGTGGCTGATGGGCCCCTCTACCTCATGATTGAGCCCTGCGACCCGTGCCTTGAGGCTTTGCGGTCCGCTCAGGAGAGAGATCTCCCTGCCTTTTGTATCGATGCCGATGTCAAGGAGTACCCGGAGGTGCGCGAGCCTCTGCCCGATCCCTATGCGGTTACCCGTATTGGACTCGAAGCCTACTACAGTGCTTACGCGAAGCATCCTTCTCCCGCTCTTCCCCTTGATGAGCCACGAGAGATCCATATGGCACACCGCCTGAAGGAGCTCTCACTTCGTTACGAGCGGGTTCTGTTTGTATGTGGAATGGCCCATGCCGCGCGGATCCTCAACTATCTTGATCTGGAAGAGTTCCCTGCGACCTCCCACTACCCTCGTGCCAATATCACTCTGGCCACCTTGGCCGAGAGCTCTGCACGTGAAGTCATGGCAGAATGTGGTCACCTGACCAGCCGCTACGAGGAGTGGCGCACGAATCCTCAAGAGCCTCTTGATCGCCAACGCTGGATCTACGACCTCTATAAGGCCGCATCGAAATCGTACGAGAAAGAAAGTGGTCTCACCTTCTGCGGCTATCATATGCGGAATCTGATGAAGTTTGTGCGCAACTACGCGTTGACAACTGGATCGCTCATGCCCGACCTTTTTCAACTGCTTACGTCCGCTAAGGGGTGTGTCGACCATAACTACGCCTACGAAGTCTGGGAGCTGGCCACTGCCTATCCTTCTCTCAAAAATATTGATGGCCTGCCTGCTCTTACGTTGTCCGTTGAGGAGGTGTGGGGGCACAGCAAAGTGATTCGTTTCCATCGCAAAGAACGGAGCCGTAAGAGAAGTCCGTTTGAGCGGCGGAAAAAGGTCCAACCGGACCATAAGTTCCACCCCTCAGGAACCTTTAGTATTTGTTCTCACCAGCCCGAAGATTTCGTCGTGGAGAACTTTGGCGATTTCCTTCGCCGTAAGGGGAAGCAGCTCATCTCCGACAGTATGTCACGGACCGTTCCTTTTACTACTTCGCTGGAGGACGGAATCGATACACGTGAGACCATTCGCCATTGGTATGAGCGGCAGCTCTACGTCAAGTTAGGAGCCAAAGTTAAAGGTGGAGTGGGTTCTATCGTTGTGATTTTCGATGAGGATGCTCCGGAAGAGAGCGAGCATTTTGTCGAGCGGTACCCCTGGCGTACCACATGGCACGGCGAGCACGAGCAGGAGTCAGATATGTCCTTCTACGCCACTCCTCTCGGCGAGGACGTGGTGGGTCCGGGCATCTGCCGCTGCACCTACGGTGGCTTCCTCATGACCTATCCACCGCGTCGTGTTTATGACATTTGGTCTGATCCCGACTATGCTGAGTGCCGCACCAAGTCGGAGGCGCTGCTCATGGCCGCCATCGACTACGCCAAGGAGCCTGCCATCGTCTATGTCGCCTCCAAGCCGCCCCGCCGCATATTCAAGAGCTTTGCCTCTCGCTTCGGGAAAAAAGTCGTCTACCTTCCCATCGGACAGCTCTCACCTGTATTGATTCAGCGTATTCGCCACTTTCATGTTCTTGATGGGAACCACCGTCGTGGAAGTGCTGACGAGTACATTCGTTAATTTAAGAGCGAATACATCTTTGTTGCGCAGAGTTGGTCGTCAGGGACCACATGCGTCGCCCCCAGCATTTTGAAGTCCTCGATTTCTTCTGAGGAGCGCGTACGGGCGACGATGGGCACCGTTGGGTTTACCCTTCGAGCTGCGGCCACTGCACGTTTGCTGGTGTTGAGATTGCGCATAAAGACTAAGATCGCGCTTGCCTGCTCGGCAAAGACATGGTTTAAGATGGCAGTATGTGTGCCATCGCCAAAAACAATGGGTTCCCCATCGCTTCCCTCCTCCCGCACCGTTTCTGGATCGTTGTCGATGAGGATGTAGTCGATTTCTTCCTCGCGGAGCTTTGCTCGAAGTCGCTGCGCTGCCGCTCCAAATCCGATGATGATGACATGATCTTTCGTTGGTTTCTTCGTCTCTCGCAACTCCTTGTGTCGACCGAACCGTAGTCTATAGGGCAAGGGAAGCTTCAATATGAGGTTTGCAATTGGACCGGCTAAGCTCACCCAGAGGGGAGTCAGACCCATGCTAAAGACTGCTGTTGCCAGAAAGAGCTGGTACAAGAACGCATTGCCAATTCCCGCAGTGATGCCCTCTCTCACCAAAAGGAAGGAGAACTCCCCCACTTGTGCGAGAGCGAATCCAGCCAAAAGCGCTCGTCGAAGGGGATAGCCCAAAAGAATTGCGGGGAGAGCTCCTGTGGTTACCTTTAGGAGGGTCACCCCGATAACTGAAAGCGCCACAAGTCCTGGGTTGTCGTAGACAAATTGTGCATCGAGAAGCATTCCCATGGAGACGAAGAAAAAGAGAGTAAAAATCTCTTGGAACGGAAAAATATTGCCAAGGGCGTGATGATTGTAATCCGATTCCGAGATAATGAGGCCCGAAAGAAAAGCCCCCAAGGCCAAGGAGAGTCCGATTTTTGCGGTCAACCAGGAAACGGAAAAGCAGATGAAAAGTACCGTCAGTATAAATAATCGCGAGCTATTGGCCTTTGCTACCTGGAAAAGGAGGCGCGGTACAAACCAAGTGCCCGCCACGACTACGATGACCAAAATTCCGAGAGCATCAGCTACGGCTACAAACAGTTCTTTGCTGAGATCGAGTTCAGATCCTCCTAAAAAAGGGACAATGAGCATCATGGGGACCACAATCAGGTCCTGAAAGACCAACGTTGAAAGGGTGAACTCGCCATGAGGCGTGCCCAAGGCGTAGCGCTCCTGCAAAAGCTTTAGCACGATAGCGGTAGATGAAAGTGACACCAGACAGCCTAAGAAGACGCCCTCCTGCCACGTTCCACCAATCAGGTAATTGAAGATGAACGTAGCCACTAAGGTGAGACCGACTTGCAGACTGCCGCCAACAATTACCTGCTTAAGTGACTGCAAAAAGCTCTTGAGTGAGAGCTCCATACCAATGCTAAAGAGGAGGAGCGCAATGCCAATCTCGGAAAGAAGTTCCACTTCGTGCACCGCCGCAACGAGTTTGAGTCCAAATGGACCAGAGATCACACCCGTGAGTAGGAGCCCGATGAGCGTAGGAATTCCAAGGCGCACGCAGACCAAGAGAACCACGATGGAGAGCCCGAAGATAATGATGACATCTCGTAAGAGGGGGATCTCCATATTGTTTTACTCGATCACCTGAAGCTCTGTTACCTCTAGTCGTCGTATCGCATTTGTGAGCTCCGCCACGCTAGGGTAGGGGCCGACACGCGTCGCAAGCGTTCTACTATCGCTAGGGATAATTTCCCCGCGGAATCGAAACATTTGCTTAGGGCTGTCATCCGTATGCATCGCGATGATCACATTTCTTACCGGGAAGACACTGTTATTTTCCATGGTCAGCATCAGGTAACCCCTTTGGTCGAGTTTAGGGACTACTTTCAAGTATTTTTCAGGATGTTTTGGAAGTTCTAGCGCGGTCAGCTTCCGGTGAGCCAAGCGTCCGAAGTCTGTTTGCGCCTCTGCGGCTTTTCTCAAGTGGCCGATGGCTTGCGGTTCGAATCCTTCGTTCAAATCGAGCATCGCCAATTTGTAGTTCGCCTGCGTAGTTGGAAGAAGAGCCTCGCTGCTTTCCAGGTCTGCACGCATCTGCTGCGTGTCGCCCAGCTTTTCGTGGACCGCCGCGCGTTGCAGAAAGTGGTCGAAGTAGTTGTCGTTAAGTACAATTGCCTGATTGAACGCGTCCATAGCTCCCGTCGTGTCCCCTTTAGTGCTTAGAATCGACCCCAACAAGCCCCAGAAGTGGCTTTCAGTGCTTTCCGTTTTTAGCGCCCTGCGAACGCCCCGTTCTGCGTCAGGTAGCCTTCCCTCGTTGTAGCTTGCTCGAGCTGCATCGTATTGCGCGTAGGCCGCCGCGTTTTGCTTTAGCGGAGTCATTGTCCTGCTATAGAGTTCGGCTCCCGTGCGTCCCTCAGGGGATAGGGCCTCAACCCGTTTACGGTTCGCCTCAAGGCGTTGTTCTGATGGGGGATGCGTGGCTAGGAGTCCCTCTAGCCAAGATCTCTTTTCAGAGTTGGCAAGGAGTTTTTCTTGTAGGGTTACTGCGCCCTCTGGATTGTATCCCGCGCGGATCATGTAGTCGATGCCGTAGCGGTCCGCCTCCAACTCCTTGTCCCTACTATATTTTGCGGTTAGCAATTGCGCACCGACATTGGTGGCGCCCAGTAGAAGATCGCCCTGTTGGAGTCCACCTAATGAGTGTTCGAGTCCGCTTAGAGCCGTTTGCAGAAGTGTTGCCCGCTCAATATTTTGCGCCCCGTGGCGCGCAGCGGAATGGACAATTTCGTGTGAAAGGACGGCCGCCAGTTCCGCCTCGCTATCCAGTTCGGTAAGGAGTCCTCTGTAGATTGCCACCTTGCCGCCAGGGAGGGCCCATGCGTTGGGTGTTGGGTTGTTGATCACATTGAACTCCCAAGGGAGCTCAGGGCGGTCCGAGACCTCCGCTATGCGGTGACCCACCCGGCTAACGTAGGCATTGATCTCAGGTTCTAGTACCAGATCACCCCCATTGAGCTGTCGCATAGGAGAGTAGCTTTCCTCTCCGAGGGCGAGCTCACGCTCCTCGCTAATGAATGAGAGCTCACGTTGCCCCGTTACTCGATTTTGCGCGCAGCTCGTCAAGAGAAGAGCTAATGGGAGAAGAAGTCTAAGAATCATGGCGATCACTCAATAAAGTTTTCCCTATCTTAACAATAGCACCTGATTTCCCACGAGAGATTCATAATCAATTGAAATTTAAGGTATTACGTGCTACAATGAGGGTGGAGGATAAGGACATGTACGCTCTTTTAGCGGCATTAATTGCCGCAACTGCTGTTTTTGTACCAAATGAGACAGAAGGACGAAATAGAGGATACTATGGGAGTCATGCCGCAAGGCACCATTACTACAACCAACACCGTGCCTACTCTAACTACTACTACGACCAGTATACCTACCCCTATTCACACAAGGGAAAGGTGGGGTTCTATTTTGAAATCGCCCCTGGTTTTCGCGTGATTCTGAACGGGGGTAAGGAATACCATCACTATAGCCCTCGGTACTACAACCATGGTCGTCACTACTATCGCCATTCCCGGCATCGCGGGCATCCTAGGCATTAAGTGCTAGAGCCCAAACCAGCCGATAAGGAAAGAGGTCTCCGAAAGGGGACCTTTTTTTTTTTGTGAACGTCTTACGTAGTGGGGTAGCAAAAATGGGGCTCCAGGCCTCGTCTTAAGCCAGCGTCGGCAATCACTTGGTGGCTGGGTGGTCTTTGATTTGGAGAACGCTGCCTGAATCTATGCTGATGAAAAGGAGGTTGTTGCCGATGGCAATGCCCTCTGGTGAGCTATCTTTAAGGTCCCACTCGTCAATAAAACTGCCATCGGGATGAATAGCCCGCAATTTCTTGGCGCGATCATAGAGCACATATAGTCGATCTGAGGCAATGTCATAGTGGAGTCCAGAAATGTCTGTGCGTCCTTCTTCTACGGGATTAATGGTGTAGAGGTACTCGACCTCTTCACTGCTGCTGCTGGTTTTAATGGGGAGGCTGAAAACAAGAACCTCACCTGTCGCTTCCACCCCGGCATAGAATAGTCCGCCCTCAGGCTGTCCTGGGAAAGGTACAAAAGCGAGGGCTTCTAGTCCGGCATTGCCAAGAGAGCTCATCCAGGGGAGCAGAGAGAAGGTGCGAGTGATTTCTCCTGTGACCAAATCGAGTTCTTGAATGACTTGCAGGCGCTCCGCGCCAAGGTAGACGAAGTTCGTCTCTGGGTCGGCGACGGTGATTGCTTCCAGGTCGAGATTCCCATTGTGCTCAAGGCGGACGTCACTGCCGTCGGCTTGCATGCTGTGGGCGTCGCCTTCGTCGGTGACGACGAAGAGGCGTTCGAGGCGAGGGTGCCATGTCGCTCCGCTCGGCTCATATCCAGGGGGGAGTTTTCCATCGATTTTTATGGCGATGGGAATGGGTGTGGGAGTAGATACAGGAGTTGGATCTGGTTCTACCGGGTCTAAGTTAAGGAACGGATTCGGGTATTGCATGAGGCGTCCGTTGTCCTCTCCGATATAGAGTATAGATCCCAGCGTGACGACTCCTTCTTGTCGTGATCCGGGAATCTCCCATTCACCGACAAGAGTGCCGTCGAGTCGGATTGCGCGGAGCGTATGGGTTGCGTCATAGAGGATGAAGAGAACCTCGAGGTTGGGGTCGTAGTAAAGCCCTGAGATGCCTCTGCGTCCACCCTCTACCGGTTCAAAGCTATAGAGGTGCTCTACTTGTGTACTTTCGGGATCGCTAAGAAGGGGTAGGCTAAGGACATGAATCACTCCCGTGTATTCCACTGCTGCATAAAAGAGTCCGCCTTCCGGATCACTAGCATCTGGTACGAAGGCGAGTCCCTCGATTCCTTGATTGCCAAGTCCGCTCATCCATGGGGTAAGTGAAAATGTACGAGCGATCTTCCCTGTATCTATATTGAGTTCGTGGATAGCTTGGCGTCGCTCCTCGCCGATGTAGACGAAGGGCATTTGAGGGTCGGCGATGGTGATCGCTTCTAAATCGCGAGCACTACGATAGTGCTCGGTGACATCGGATCCGTCGCGATTGAGACTGTGAACCTCGCCTTCATCGCCGACAACGAAGAGTCGATCGAGAAGAGGGTGCCAGGTCAAACCGCTCGGCTCGTAGGAATGAGGTAGGCCGTGTCCAAAATTGACGACGCTTATGACAGGGTCTTGCGGCTCTTCTGGCTCTTGCTCTTGCTCAGGCTCTGGCTCTGGCTCTGGCTCTGGCTCTGGCTCTGGCTCTGGCTCAGGCTCAGGCTCAGGCTCAGGCTCTGGTTCTGGTTCTGGCTCTGGCTCCGGTTCTGGCTCTGGCTCTGGCTCTGGAAAAAGTATGTTGTTGGTAGTGATAAGATCTCCGCGATCCTCTCCGATAATGAGAAGATTCCCCACGGTGGCAACACCCTCTTGCGTTGAACCTGGAATCCCCCATTCTTTGATAAAGACGCCGTTTGCATCGAGTGCACGGATGAGTCGTAGAGCATCATAGAGGATGTAAAGGATCTCATTCTCTGCGTCGTAGTGCAGCCCGGAGAGGCCCGTACGTCCATCTGCTACTGGATTAAACGCATGATGGTAATCGATAGCGGTACTCGTGGGATCACTTTTAAGCGGGAGTGATAGTACATGAATCTCACCGGTTGCTTCCACACCTGCATAGAATACACCACCTTCCGGGTGGTCGGGGTCGGGAACGAATGCAAGGCCCTCGAGTCCGTGATTTCCAAGTCCCGGCATCCATGGCTTAAGGGAGAATTTGCGCGTGATTTTTCCCGTTGAGAGATCAAGTTCGTGAATCTCCTGACTACGTTCGACACCAAGATAGATGAAGTTGCTACTGGAATCTGCGACCGTAACAGCTTCCAAGTCGGCGCTTCCGTTGTACACTCGCGTAACTTCAGATCCGTCGAGTTTGAGACTATGCGCATCCCCCTCATCGGTAACGACAAAGAGCCGGTTGAGTCGGTCGTGCCAGGTCACACCACTTGTCTCGTAACCCCTAGGGAGTTGTTGTCCGATACTAACTGAAAACAGGTTAGTAGAGGCGAGTGTTAATAGGATTAGTAGATTCTTTTCAAGCATGATCCTTTGTCCATCTCATACGTATATTGTTATAGACATTATATCATAATTATTTTAGTGTGTAAAATTATTTGTATTGATTTAATGGTGTTGTAGGAGCAACTAGCTGCTGACCAGCTGGTTAAGTGATCACATTTGCATCAGGAAGGCAAGGGTCACTCCAGTCAGGGCAAGAGCGAGTGGAATATGGGGCCGAACAAGGAAGTAGTAGAGCCACGTGTATAGGACCCCCCACAGAGCCCATAGGGCGGTGAGCAGCGCTGGACATGGAACCTGACTTAGCAGATCACCTATCAAACCGTTTAGTCGCGTGTACCGCACCTCTTCCATCTTTATACCGTTCAGAAAAAGAACTGTTTTCTCGGGTGTCCCTACAACGCGTGCCGTGTAGTCCGTTTCAGCCTGCAGCACACGCTCCGCTCGTAGCTCTGGCCAGAATCCGTTGTGATCAGTTTCTGTATTGCGAACCCGTACGAGGAGAGAATTCGCGTTCTGTAGCAGACTGAAATTCCGCTCTTGGGAGTTCGCGGAGAGAGAGACGATGCGGGCATTTGGAACGCGATAAATGCGCCGTGGGCGAAAACGGACTTCGCAGGAGAAGGCTTGGCTGGCGAGGATTTTGTCGTAGAACGAAAAATCTTGTGAAAGCAATGTATCACTTTCAATGCCGCCTGAGGTCTGGTAAGGGGGAAAGCCTTGCGTCAACTTGAGTTTCGGCGGAACCCCATCTGCAAAATTGTAGTCGATTAACGGTTGGCCCGTTGCCTCCTCGTTGTCCCACAACTTGATCGAGTAGAGAGTTCCCAGCCATGGGCGGTTTAGGGTTCCTTCGTTGGCGATATGAAGCGGAAACGATTGATGCCAATTGGTCCACGTAGGGTTCGCAGGACCCAATAAGTAGACCAGGTAACCGGTCAGCACCGCCCAAGCAACTGCGGCCGTTGATCGACGTGTCGCAGTGTTCCATAGTGCAATGAGGTAGGGCGCTGCAAAATAGCCAATGCCTGCACCTAGGAGGTCAATGCCGAAGTCATAGATGTCCAGGTGGCGTCGTACAAAAAGCTGAAGGAACTCGGATAGGCCTGCAAGAACGAGAGCAACCCCGGCCCAACGAAGATCTCTTCGCATAAACACGCCTATCGGAAGAAACAGGGAGAGATGCGTAATGATTGGTATCCAAAAGCTACCCGGTGGTGCTTCTAGAGGATCTGGATGCAGCGCTTGGTCCCATGAAGAAGGGATCTCGAACTGCCACGGCAATAGGAGAATGATCCAAAAGATGGCTTGGTATCCAAGGAAACCTGCAAAGCGATGCGAGTGTTCCATTCAAAACCTTTGATAGGCGCCTTTACGTACGGCCAAGTAGGCAGCTGTTGTTGTGACCAGAAGAAAGGTTAGGGCCACACCAGCACAGGTCCAGACGGGAACGTCCGAGTAGTCGATAAATGAGAAGCGAACTCCGTTGATGTAGTAGAGCAATGGATTTCCCAAGGAGATGGCTTGCCAAAAAGGATGTAGGTTGTTCAGAGAAAAGAAGACCCCTCCTAGATAGATAAGAGGGAGCAAAATGAAGGAAGTGAACGTATTCATGTGGTCGAAAGTGCGAGAAACGAATCCGACGACAATCCCTAGCTGACCAAAGGCGAGTCCACCAATGATCATAAAAAATAGGGCCCAGGCGGGATGAGCAATGGTCACGAGTTCATTCATCTGCAAGTAGGCAAAGATCTCGCCTGTAAACAGAATGGTGGCCCCTACAATGAGTCCACGGCAGAGACTGGCCATGCTTATCGCCCACAGAATTTCGTGCCCGCTCAGCGGGGTGATCTTGAGATCCTCGAGATCGCCGTGGTACTTCGAGATCATGAGCGAGCTCGCACTATTCGTGAAGCTGTTGTTGAGCACGCCCATCATGAGCAGACCAGGAATGAGATAAAAGAGGTAAGAGACTCCAGCTCCCACTTCCACATGGCGTCCGATGCTGACCCCAAAAATGAGCAAGTAAAGCACTGAGTTGACCATAGGAGCCAGGAGGGTCTGTCCAATTACCCTGAGAAAACGCTTAACCTCTTTCAGGAAGAGAATACGAAAGGCTATAGAATTCATTTACTTCCCTTCGTTTGAAACGTAACAAGTTGTCTGACCACGTCCTCGAGCGATCCCTCTCTGATCTGAACATCTTCAATAAGGTTTGGTGGGATGCCAGCTGACTGAATGAGAGCTTTAAAGGTCATGTGACTAGGCAGTCGAAACGTCGCTTTCGTATGATTCTGTTCAACCAAATAGGGGGTCCCTACAGTTGCCTCAAAGGCCTTTGTGTAGTTGATGGTTACCTCACGTGACGTCAAGTCCTGCACCAGCTCTGACGTGCGACCGATCTTTTGGATGCTGCCTTCGTCAATGATCGCGACTCTGTCACAAAGCATCTCCGCCTCTTGCAAGTAGTGGGTCGTCAAAAGAATCGTGGTGCCCTTTTCTCGTAGCTCACGAATAAATTCCCATAGCGCATCGCGTAGCTCGATGTCGATACCAGCTGTGGGCTCATCTAGGAGTAGTAGTGATGGCTGGTGGACAAGTGACTTCGCAATCGCAAGGCGTTTTTTCATTCCACCTGAGAGTTGGCTGACTCTTTTGTGGCGGTGATTGGCGAGGGTTAGGCGTTCCAGCAGGTGATCGATCCACGCCTGGTTGCCGGTGACACCGTAGTAGCCCGAATGAAAGCGCAGGATCTCGTCCACTGTAAAAAAACCATGAGAAACCGTCTCCTGAGGCACCAAACCGAAGTGCCTCTTGCACCATTGTGGTTTCTTCAGCACAGATTGTCCAAAGACCTTTATATCGCCGGAGGTTGCCTCCTCCAAGGTGATAATCATCGAAATCGAGGTCGTCTTGCCAGCACCGTTGGGTCCCAGCAAGCCAAATACTTCGCCCTTTTCCACCTGGAAAGTGACATGGTTTACAGCGCGAAGCTGACCATAATCCTTGACGACATCACAAAATTCGAGTGGCAAAGGTTGTTTCATGATCGCACAATAGCGTATCCTTCGTTAGGATCAAAGAAAAAGGATCGTTGTGGCACCAGAACTCACCCTCTATTACACGCCAACCTGCTACTTTTGCCGTAAGGTCACTGACCACCTTCAAGGCCGCGATCTGAAGATCCCCATGCGTGATATCGTGGCAGATCCGAGTGCAAGAGACGAGCTTGTCAAAATCACTGGAAAGGGCCAGGTGCCGTGTCTCGTGATCAATGGTGAGCCGCTGCTTGAATCGGATTCAATTGTCGCTTGGTTGGATGAACATCTTTAGCAGGCGATTCTGAAGGCATTTTCATCGCAAAGACGGAGACATACTTTTACCCACAAGTTTTTGTGGCGGAAATATGTGGTTTGGGCAGTGCGGATGTTTTTGCTGCGGCAGCAGCAGCGGCATCTAGGTGTGCCCGGGTGGAGGCAGAGCCGGAACCCGGGGTATTGGGGTATTAAAATCTGCGCTGCGGGAGCAGCGCCGGCGGGCCCGTAGCGGTGTCGGCAATGTTGATTTTACATCGAGCTCAAGGCATATC
>JBFIDQ010000042.1:0-13634 GCA_041603795.1 Chlamydiales bacterium | reverse complement strand
GCCCAGCTGCCGAGCGAGGCGAATCCTTTGTGCTTCTCCACCAGAGAGGGAGGGCGCTTTGCGCTCGAGTGAGAGATAACCGAGTCCCACTTCTACGAGAAAATTGAGGCGAGACAGCAGCTGACTCTGCACCTCATCGAGCAGGCGCCTGTCGCCTTTTAGGTCGAGTCCCTTAATGAAAGGCACCACCTCCTCCATTGGCATCCGACAAAGAGCCGGTAGCGACGTGTCGCTAATGGTCACTTTGCGCGCAAGTGGATTGATACGATCGCCTTCGCATGAAGAGCAAGAGGATTCCGACAGGATCGGTTTGAGTCCCTCTTTTACCCGCTTTTTCGCAGCACGGCCGAGTCTAGCTAGCACCGTATTGACCCCAGGCCACGAGAAGCGGTAGCCATCGGGCTCTGCTCGATAGAGTCGGCCCTCCGGCGAGCCATTCATAAATAGCGGAAGTTTTCTTTTCGGGATGTCGCGCAGGCGCATCTCCAAATCTAAGTTTTCCTCGTGGAGGAAATCCTGCAGCACCGAATATGCCTCATTGGTCATGTGCTCACCCCAAAGAAGCTCAAAGAGGCGAGAGATTCGCAGAGCCATGAGGTCGGGATTCTCCATGATATTGGCGCCAAACTGACTTCCAATGCCCTGACATTCCATACACATTCCGGCGGGCGTGTTGAAAGCAAACGTATGCGGGGTGATCTCAGGGTACGACTTTCCCGTGCTCTCTACGGAGAACGAGAGGTTAAAGGGCACCGTTTTCCCATCTTGTCGAAGGACATCGAGCTTGCCACCGGCGATTTCACTGGCACCTTCTACTGCCTCAAAAAGACGCGCCCCGACCGTCGGGTCGATCTTGATGCGATCGACAACAAGCTCCAGCACATTCTTTCGCTTTCGATCGAACGGAATTTCCTCGTCAAGGCGATGGATTTCCTTATTGAGGCGTATCCGCAGATACCCTTGGCGCCGGTAGCGGTCGACAACGGACTCAAAGCTCTCACTTTTCTTCATCTCAAGAGGAGCCAAGACGCAGATCCGCTCGCCATCGGGGTAGCCGAGGAGGCGGTCGACGACGTGCTCCTTGCTGATGGCCTTGATTACCTCGCCGGTATCCGGACAGTGAGCCGTGCCGACACGAGCATAGAGAACGCGGAGGTAGTCGTAGATCTCCGTCATTGTCCCTACGGTGCTACGTGGATTTCCAGCATGCGCCTTTTGCTCGATGGCAACGGCCGCGCTGAGTCCATCCACATGTCCAACTTTCGGCTTGGGCATCTGTTTGACGAATTGGCGCGCATAGGGGGAAAGCGACTCGATATAACGTCGTTGTCCCTCGGCATAGATTGTGTCGAGAGCGAGACTCGTTTTTCCCGATCCACTTGGACCGCAACAAATCGTCATTTTGCCACGTGGAATTTCCGCAGTCACACCTCGTAGGTTATTTTGCTCCGCTTCCGTCACCGTAATCGACTTCAGCTCGCGCGCCGCCTTTCGTGGGGTCCGTTCGATATCGGGAGTGATTTGTGCGATGGCGTCGCGTATGGCCTGACCCGACGGCGTATCCATCTTCGCAATTTTCTCCGGAGTGCCCTCGGCAATGAGCTGTCCACCGCCTTCGCCGCCCTCCGGACCCAAATCGAGTATCCAGTCGGCTGTCTTAACAACATCCATATTGTGCTCAATCACGAGCACCGTATTGCCTCGATCGACAAGTTTATGAAGGACATTTAGTAGGTGTTGGATGTCGTGGAAGTGCAAGCCCGTTGTCGGCTCATCCAGGATGTAAAGCGTTCGACCCGTAGCAGGTCGAATGAGTTCCTTTGCTAGCTTGATGCGCTGCGCTTCTCCACCGGAGAGCGTGGTGGATGGCTGTCCCAGTCTTATGTAGTCCATTCCAACAGCAGCAAGCGTCTCCAGCTTCCTTTTTAGAGGAGGGATGTTCTCGAAGAACTTGAGGGCCTCATGCACTTCCATCTCGAGCACGTCGTAGATGTTCTTGCCTTTGTACATGACGGATAGCGTTTCGCTATCAAAGCGGCGGGTGCGGCAAACGGGGCAGTCGACCCAAGCAGCTTCCATGAAGTCCATATCGATTTTCATCTGACCCATTCCATGGCACCGCAAGCACGAACCTTCGCGTACGTTGAAGCTAAAGCGACCCGATTTGTAGCCGCGAGCGCGGCTCTCAGGGAGCTGCGTGAAGAGATCGCGGATGTCGTCAAATACCTTGATGTATGTAGATGGATTGGATCTCGGATTGCGTCCAATCGCACTCTGGTCGATTCCAATGACCTTGTCGAGGTGCTCCACGCCAAGTAGCGCCTTGTGAGCGCCAACTTTTTGCTCGCCTTTGTGGAGTCGATTCATGAGCTCTGGATGAAGGATGTCGCTGATCAGCGAGGACTTCCCAGACCCGGATACGCCAGTAACGGCAACAAATAGTCCCAAAGGAATCTTGGCGGTAACGCCCTTCAGATTGTGGTGCGTGGCACCTTGTACGGTAAGGGACTCCTTTCCCTTTTTTCGTCGATTCTTCGGAACGGCAATGGTCCGATCGCGACGCAAAAACGCGCCGGTGATGGACCTTTTATTCTTCAGAAGCTGCTTTAGCGTTCCGTTTACCAGAATTTCTCCTCCACGGTGTCCCGGACCCGGACCAAAGTCGACAATACGGTCAGCTGCCCACATTGTCTCCTCATCGTGTTCGACTACGATGACCGTGTTTCCGCGGTCACGTAAACTCTGCAGAGTTTCGATCAGCTTTCTATTGTCGCGAGGGTGCAATCCAATACTTGGCTCATCCAAGATATAGGTCACACCAACCAGTCCGCAACCTATCTGAGAGGCAAGTCGCACGCGCTGCGCTTCGCCACCGGATAGCGTAGGCGCTGTGCGATCGAGGGTGAGGTAGTGGAGTCCCACGTCGAGCAAAAAAGTGAGCCTCTGGCGAATTTCCTTTAAAAGCTCTCCGCCGATTTCTAGCTGCGTGCCAGCAAGATTTAGGTCCGTAAAAAACGTGGAGCACTCTTGCACAGTAAGGTGAGCGACCTCCCGGATGCGCTTATCTCCCACAGTAGTTGCTGCAGGGTACGCTTTGAGGCGTCCGCCATGACACGAGGGGCACTCCTGCTCGATCATGAGCTTTTCCATGTTCCCACGGTAGTGCTTGCTCTTGGCTTCCGCGTAGCGCTTCTTCGCCTCATCAATGACTCCGCGCCAGGCAACATACTCCTGCCAGCGGGTTCCTTTGGTAGGGTGAGTGAAGGTCATGCGTGTCCACTTCTTCTCCGTTCCATAGAGGAAAACGTGCTTCGCTTCGTCCGAGAGCCTACGCCAAGGGGTGGTGAGGCGGAAGTCGTAGATTCTGGCCAAGTTCTTGTAGATGTTGCCAAATTTCACGGTGTCGTATGAGCTGGCAATCTGACAGCAACCTGTGGCGATGCTTTTGTCAGGATCGATGACTTTGTCGAGGTCGAATGAAGTGACGCGTCCGAGTCCTTGACACTCGCTACACATACCAGATGGACTATTGAACGAAAAATTATTGGGGTCAAGGGCTTCGTACGATTCACCTGACGCCTCAGAGTAGGCGTGCATGGAGTAGAGCGCTTCCTCGTCGCTCGTTACGTTCACTACGCGACAAACTCCTTGGCCGACTTCCAAAGCCAAGGTGATCGATTCGGCGATACGCGACGCGTTTTGTTCCCCGGTAACTAGGCGGTCAATGACGACGTCGACGTCGTGTGACAGAGAACCGTCGAGTTCTAGTCCGTCGCTTAAATTGACCACCTCACCGTCGACACGCGCACGCATGTACCCCTGACGGAGCAAATCTTCGAAGTCGGAGACAAACTCCCCCTTCTTTTGCCGCGCATAAGGGGCCAACAGCATGATCTTTTGATCGGGGGCCATGGCGCTAACGGACTTAATGATCCGCTCCTTGCTTTGCGGAGCGACCCGCTCGCCGCTAATTGGACAATGCGGAGTGCCGACTCGTGCAAAGAGTACCCTCAGATAATCGTAGATTTCGGTGAGCGTGCCCACCGTCGACCTCGGGTTGTTGCCAGCAGTCTTCTGTTCGACAGAAATCGTAGGGGAGAGTCCCTCTACCTTCTCCACATCCGGCTTCGCCATGTCGCCTAAATAACGTCGAGCAAACGTAGAAAGTGACTCCACATACCGGCGTTGCCCCTCCACATAGATCGTATCGAAGGCAAGCGAAGATTTGCCCGATCCCGATACCCCCGTAAAAACAATCAACTGATTGTGTGGTAGCTCAAGATCGACCGAACGCAGGTTGTGCACCCGCACATTTTTTAGGATAAGACTTTTTTGCTTCATGGAGTGCCCATTATACCCGAGACGCGGTATTTTTTTTGTTCTAACGTTTCCCCTCCTAGTCAGGGTAATTGCGTTATAGTAATTATTTAACGCAGGGGCGGTGAAGCTCCCTCTGCGCTACTCTGCGGCCTCTCCGCCTCTGCGTTAAATAATTACTATAACGCAATTGCTCTGCACCTCCTCATTGGCAACTTGCGGAAAAACGCCGTGGGTGGATAGGGTTATTTTTTCATTTTCTATACCGATAAAGGAGAGGGTCGATATGTCAACATCCTGCAATTTTCACTCGAAGGTTCCTAGCACGCTAATTTTCCCGTCCACGCGACAGGTAAACGATACCCAGCGGTCACTCCAACAGGTCCAGCGTGCAGTTGCCCGTACGCTATCAGAAAGGGAAACGAATGAGCTCAACTGTAGGGCAATCGACCGATATGCTGTTGGCAATTTGACTGTGGATAGCAAGGGGCTACTTGTTGAAAAGGGGTGGGGTCCGTGGCTAGTGAGCTATGTCTGGAGCGACGACGAGTCCGCGCGCAGGGTGGCTCAGGTGGTTCTGAGGACGCTGCAAGAGGCGCAAGTTGACATGCAAATGGAGCGCCCTATTAGTTTCTATGTGCGAATAGGTTGGGCCTATAGTTTTACTCGGCCCTATACACGTATCGCTGAGAAGGTGCAGGAAGCCGCGTGTTTTTCGCAGAATCAGCAAATTCAACAGGCAGCACAGCAAGTCATCACAGTTTACGGATCGATCGACTATGGACTGAGGGGCCTGGAGGAACTTACACGGGCAACACGCAGCATGTTGAATCAATTCGTGGGTGATTGGTTGTTAGGTAGCAGTCAGGGCAAGTGGACCATCCAACGAAAAGAGTACTGGACAACGATGGCGCTTCTTCGTTTGCAGGACCAGCTCAGGAAAAACCGGATTTGGGATAGACGGAATGCGACTCATAGAGACCGCGAGTGGGTACTATCAGGTGCCTGGAAAAACAATGAGCCCGTGGTGCAAACTCCGCCGGAATCACCCATAGGCAGCGGCCCCATTTTTGTGTAGCTCACTACTCGATCGCCTTCTCTCGCACGAGATCTTCAATCTTCACCTCTCCTTGTAGGAGGCGGTGGATGAGGGCTAGAACATCGAGCAGGATGCGGTAGCCTACGGGAATGAGAAGCAGGATGAGAACCGTTGCAAAGAGGACTCCAAAGACGATGGAGGTGACCAACGGTATCAGAAACTGCGCCTGAAACGAGGTCTCGAGGAGGATTGGACTGAGTCCAGCTATGGTTGTCAGCGAGGTAAGAATGATCGGTCGAAAGCGCCGCGTCACTGCAAAGACGAGCGAGTCCATGACGTCCATTCCCTCGCGGACCTTCACATTGATGAGATCAATGAGAACAAGCGAGTCGTTCACCGCGATACCCGTGAGCGCAATGATCCCAAATCCTGACATCAGATTGAATGGAATGCCCATAACCATATGGCCGATGAGTGCCCCAAGGAAGCTAAAGGGGATCGCCAGCATGATGATGATGGGCTGCGTGTACGAACGGAATAGGGTCGCCAAGATAGCATAAATTGCCATGAGCGCTGGAACGTACCCCGCAATCATGCTGTTCACAGCCTCGTTACCTTCTTTTGATTCTCCGCTATAGGCCCAGCGCACGTCGGGCCAGCGCTCACGCACCTTCGAGAGGAATTCATTCTCGAGCTTGCTGCGGATGTCCGCCGAGTTGGCGCCGCTGGTGAGGTCGACTTCTGCTCCGACCTTCGTCGTACGTGCGCCATCGATGCGGGTGATTTCTGCCGGATCGCGAGAGGTTGTGAGGTCAGCTACCTGCCCAACACGCAATCCGCTTGGCAAAACGATATCCTTGAGATCTGTCAGTGTCGTGCGGTCCTGTTTTTGTGCGCGGAGGTACATCTTAACTTCGTTGTCGCCACGGTAAAACGTATCGACTTTATACCCTTGGTAATTATTGGTAAGCGTTCGAATTAGATCCTGTTCACTAACTGGGAGATCTGCAAATTCTTCGCGAAGACGAACTTCGACGGTGGGTGACCCAGGTCGATTGCTTGAGACGAAATTGACCACTCCTTCGATGTCGAGTAGGTACTTCTTAATCGCCCGCTCGGTTTGGGCAAGCTGTAACTCGTTTCGCGACGTAAGCCACACCTCGATGGCTTTTGCCGGTGGACCCGCACCAGCGGATTGAATGTCCAGAGAAAGAAGATCGGGATTTGGGGGGATACGTGAGCGCCACCCATCGAGGAATTCCTGACCTGAAACCTTGCGACCTTGATCAGCAGGGATCAGCTCCAAAATCATCTCCGCTCGGTGCTCCGCTGGGTCCCCGACGATGAGGTAGTAGTCCTTTACCGGATTGATCCCATCGCGCTCCGCAAAGTGGTCAGCTGCCTCCTGAAAGGCGCCAATGATCTCTCGAACAACACTCTCGGTCTTTGCGATAGGTGTTCCACGCTCAAACTCGATCTGGGCGATATGCAGCTCCGCATCAGGTTTGGGAAAGAGAGAGGTCTTTACAATTCCAGCTGGAATAAGTCCGAAGAAGAAAATCATGATGCTCAGGAAAAAAACGACGGTGGCGTAGCGGTGGTGAATGGCGATACGCATGAAAGGAATAAAGGCTTTACTTGTGAGAGCCTCTAGTCCCTGATTCACCTTTGGCTGGATGCGCGAGGTGACGGCAATGATTGGCCAGAGGATTGCGTGTGTGACCTTCATGAAGAGCGTTTCGCGATCCCCCGAGTGATGTGCGAGGTGTGCTGGGAGGATGAATAGTGATTCAATGAGACTAAGGAGCAGGGCCGACATGACGGCCACTGGAATGATCTTCATGAACTCGCCGAATAACCCCTGCACCGCTAGCAGCGGTACAAAAGCAACGATGGTGGTGAGCATCATCGCCACTACGGGCATGGAGACCTCTTTCAGCGCATCGCTAGCCGCTTTAGCAGCTGATTTTCCGATCTGTCGATTCTGAAAGAATGCCTCCCCTACTACGATGGCGTCATCTACGACGATACCGATCGCGATCAGAAACCCGAACAGAGTTAGCATGTTGATCGTGCCACCAAGCAAGTAGAGGCAGGCGAACGTTCCTATGAGGGAAAAGGCGATACCGACGGAAGCCCAGAAGGCGACCTGCCAGTCGAGGAAGAGCGACAGAACAAGTACGACAAGTACGAGTCCGGTAAGCCCGTTTTTTGTGATGAGCGCAAGTCGGTCACGTATATACACGGACATATCCAGGCCGAGGTCCATTTGCAGCCCGTAAGGCAATACAGTCTCTTCGACGTAGGCTCGGAGTCCATCGGCGAGATCGATGATGTCCTCGTTCTCCGATCTCTCCACCGAAACGAAAATGGCGCGGTGGCCGTTGTTTTCCTGAATTAGAGGGTCTTCAGAAAACCCGTCGACAATGCCCTCATAACCCGTAATTTCTACGAGGCGTAGGAACTCGCCATTTGGGAATCGCACTGGGATATTGGCGACCTCTTGCGGTGTGATGCGTCGGCCCTCACCCTTGATGACAATCGTGCGCTCTTCGGTGCGGATCTCACCTGCGGTACTTTCCACGTTGTACGATTGGATCTGCTGCGCCAGGTTCTGGATGGTAAGGCCCTTTGCCTCCAGACTTTTTATGGGGACGTGAATGGCGAGTTCGAGTCTTGCTGGACTTCTTACCGCAACACGCGTCGCTAAACCGCGCTCCTTAATGTCATTCTTTACCCAGTCAGCAACCTCCCTCATCTGCAGATCGGTAGCGCCCTCTCCGACGATGTTGATCTGTAGAGCCCTTTCGAAGTGCTCAAGAAGGATCACCCGAGGTTCGAGTGCCTCGTCAGGAAGGGTCGTAATGGAGTCAATTTCATCGGCGATATCATCCTTCACCTTCTTCGCATTATATCCCTGGATGATGTCGATATCGAAGCGGGCCGACTGCTCCGTGGCGGTGGTTCTGATCTCTTTCACACCATTAATCGGCTGAATACGAGGTTGAATGATTTGAATGATATTGCGGTCAACTTGATCCGCCGTCGATGGGGTCTCAGTGGTGACGGTGACGGACACGCGGTCAACTTGAAATTGAGGGAACATTTCGCGTCGCAAAATGAACATGGAGGCAAGGCCAAGAACGAGAAGGGTGATCATGAAGAGGTTGGTAGGGACCGGATTACGGATGCCCCATTGTCCTAAGGACCTCATGGTTCGACCTTCACTGCCATTCCCTCCTCCACGCCGCGCATCACATGCGTCACAACTTGTAGATCCCCCTCTTCATGAGGCAAGCGGATGAGAAGTCCTTCGTTACTCTCGTGAAGCAACTCCACCTCCTTTACGATATGGAGCTTGCTGTCGCGTACAGTAAAGAGTCGGCGGTTCTCCTGCAACGCGCTGTGTGGAATGAAATAGGTGTCGGCTACCCGGCAGAGCTCAAAGATTACTTCACAGTATGTTCCTGGCCGTAGCTCCTCTTCCGCCAGGAGTTGGCTATGCTCATCAACCGGGTTATCGCGGGAGATCACGACAGAGAGGGAGCGCGTCTCTGGACTCAAATCCGATCCAATAGAACGGACCGTTCCGCCCATAAAATGCTGCTCAAACCCACGGTTGACTAAGCGGATATCGATTTCAGGTTGTCCTCCTTCCAGGAGATCTCCTTCATAAAGCCAGCGGAAATAATTGTCAGGTAGCGCAACTGGAATCAGCACCGTTTTTGTGGAGCGCAACGTTGCAAGCTTCGTGCCTGCTGGAACCTCCTGCTCGCTTTCCACATGAGCCTTTACCATTCGCGTATCGCTCTCCAAAGCGATGAACGCCTTCTGGCGGTCGTTGAGTAGATCGGCCATCTTGTATTGCAGTTCACGCGCATCCAGGGAAAGCTTCTTTATCGCGAAGTCGTTCTTTCTTAGCTCTTGCCGGAGCAAGTGATGACGCTCTCTGTTATTCTCAAGGGTCGTTTTGTTCGAGAGGAGACTTAGTTCAATTTGACGAAAGCTGCTATCTGCTTTTAGAAAGGAGGTCTGTGAGATGGTTTCTTTTTCTCGTAGCTTCTTCTTGCTCTCAAAGAGCTCCGCCTCAATGTTGCGGCGAGCCTCCTGAATCTCGATCGATTGCTGATTGTAGGCAGTGAGAGCTCCGAGTGTTTCCAGGCGAGATTGGAAGAATGCTGAGTTCTCTTGAAGGCGCTCTTCTTCAAGGCGGAGCATTTCCAGCTGAGATTCCATTTGCCCTAGAGAGAAATCAATCGAGGTCGTTGACATTTGATAAATGATGTCACCAGCGGAAACAAAATCGCCTTCGACGTGGTTTTTTAATGGGGCCACCGTACCAGAAAAAGGGGCGTGAAGCTCGTAGCTCTTCTCCGGGCGCGCCGTGCCAAAGAGCTTAACGCGAACAGCGTGGCTGCCACGCTTTGCTTCCGTAAGCTTTACAGGCAAAGCTGTTTGAGATATCCGCTCGCGCAGCTGCGGCGTGGGACGGCGCCCAATCAGAAAAGAAACCATGATGACAACTCCTATCAAAAAGGCGCAGGCAATGATAAAGGTCAGCGTCCGAGAGACTTTAGAGGGAACGTCCATATTGTCACCTTATTGAAATATAGTTTTTATTGAAATCCTTCTACTAAAAACGCTGGGAAAAAGACCAAAATTTCCTTTGCGCAGATGAGTCTACCATAAAGCTGCAAACCCTGATAGGGAGGACGCGGTTCACCCAATGGCTTCAGTTTAGGGCAAGTATTTAAGCATAATATGGATACATTCATTTCTGCATCCTCGATCAATTGGTAGGGGACCTGTTGTCTCGAATCTGTTAGGGCTTGTTTCGTTAGCAAGAGCCGCAATTTTCTCTGGAGAGCTGAGGTTAAGCAACCACCCCATCTTTAGCGGGGATGAGCAATAATTTGTTGCTCATATCGATCTCCTTCAGCAGAATGAATATAGCTAGGGATAACAAACTGGATCTTGTTTGTGTAATTTGTGGAGGGCTCCTTATGGCTGAGATGACTGTTACCAGCTCTGCTTTTGAAAATAACAATTTAATTCCAAGGAAGTACACTTGCCAAGGCGAGGATATCAGTCCACCCTTAGCCATTGACGGCATTCCGCAAGAGACCGTGAGCTTAGTGCTCATCATGGACGACCCAGATGCCCCCGTTGGAACATGGGACCATTGGGTGATGTGGAATCTACCTGTTGTCCCTGAAATCGCTGAAGACAGTATGCCAAGCGGCGCAGTTCAGGGAGTGAATAGCTGGGGTCGAAACGACTACGGCGGCCCCTGTCCACCATCAGGAACACACCGCTATTTCTTCAAAGTGTACGCCCTCGACATCGCCCTCGATCTTCTCGATTCTTCCAACAAGCACGCCGTAGAGGCGAAGATGGAGGGGCATATTTTGGAACAAGGTACGCTTATCGGTCTTTATGAGAAAAGCTGATGCGTTTTCTATGCGACCATATGCTTGTTCGCCTCGGACGCTGGCTTCGCGCAGCTGGGTATGATACAGCCATTCCTGAGGGAGGGCAAAGCGATCAACAAATCTTAGAGCAGGCAAAGCGGGAAAATAGATTGCTGATCACTCGAGATCGCCATTTTTCCGAAATCGATGAGAAAACAGTTCTGTTTTTAGAGAGCAATGATGTTGAAAGTTGTGCCCTTGAGCTTGCAACGAAAGTAACCATAGATTGGCTCAAAGCTCCGTTCTCTCGGTGTACGGTCTGTAATACTGAGCTTGAAAAAGCCTCGAAAGAGGTAGAAGTCCCTGAGGGAGTAGAGAGTAATGTGCTGTGGTGTTCTTCTTGCGAAAAAGCCTTTTGGCAAGGAAGTCATACCCGCCGGATGCATGACACCCTCAAACGGTGGAACGATCTAGAGCACCCCTAGAATTTTTATTGCAGAGAATTTTAAGGTCATACGCTAAAGTTGGAGAGAATCTCGAGAGAACAGTAGATGCCCCTATTGGATAGCCCCCATCTGTTGATGTTAGTGATTACCGCGGTAGGCATCGCTGTCGTCACCCGACTCGGTAAGCGGAACAGGGGCGGCATAGCGATTACTCTTCTATTGGTTGGCGTACTATTGGGAAGCAGCATTGGGTTTACTTTATCGGCTCTCCAAGAGGGAACTTGGAGTTACCGTTGGGCACTACCATTGCACCTTTGCGATCTCGCGACCATTTGTGTTGTGGTTACCCTACTGTACCCGATTTCTTTGATTGGAGAGCTATCCTATGTGTGGGCGATTGCTGGCTCCCTTCCGGCGTTGTTGACCCCAAACCTCTCAGCTCCGTTTCCCGAGCCAACCTACCTCGTCTTTTTTGCGATGCATGGCGGGGTCATTGTCTCTGTGTTTTATCTGATCGCATCGAGAAAAATTGTCATTACGTGGAACTCCCTTTGGCGGGTCTGGCTGGTCACACACCTCTATGCGGGACTTATCGCCCTGTTCAACGCGATCTTTCAGACCAACTACCTCTTCTTGTGTTGGAAGCCCAGCCAGTTTTCCCCCCTCGACTACATGGGACCGTGGCCCCTCTATCTAGGCGGGCTTGAGATCTGGTTTGTAATCTCCCTGTTTCTATCCTATGTCATCTATCAGCTGATGTGCCCAAGGAGGCGAAGATGTTAAAAATCGCACTCTATATCGTTATCGTTTATCTGCTGATTGTGTGCCTTTTTTACGCCTTGCAGAGATCGCTGATTTACTTTCCTCTACAAGATTTTCCCTCGCCGACAGAGGCTGGAGTACCGGAAATGCGGGTGGTTCGGCTAACAACGAGCGACGAACTTGTGCTAAACGCGTGGTATCGACCGCCCATTGAAGCCACTCTTCCAACTGTTATCTATTTTCACGGCAACGCTGGGCATATTGGTCATAGGGCGTTTATTATCGCTCCCTTTTTGGACCAGGGATACGGTGTTCTTTTGCTGACCTATCGGGGCTACAGTGGCAATCCGGGAACGCCTTCCGAAGAAGGGTTTTATCGTGATGCGCGCTCTGCCATGCAGTATCTCATCGAACAAGGAACACCGAATCACTGCCTGGTCGTCTACGGAAACTCCATCGGTGCAGCCGTAGCCATGCAAATGGCAACAGAGTATGACGTCGGAGCGATCATTCTGCAATCGCCCTTTGTATCTATGGCTGAAGTCGGCCACTTCCATTATGCGTTTCTTCCTATCAGGTCGCTGATTAAAGACCGCTACGATATGGCCGCGAAAGCCGAGGAAGTCAAAGCACCGATAATGGTCCTTCATGGAACCAGAGACAAGATTGTCCCGGAAGACCTCAGTCGAAAGCTCTTCTCAATGCTCCCAGAACCGAAAGAAGCGCACTATATTGCAGGCCGGGGACATAACGATCTCTTTGAACCAGAGCTCATTATCTCCTTTATCGACAGGTTCGCCTGTAAACCAAGGCGTAGCCAGTAGAATTAGAAGAGGAGGGAGATTGGCTTTATGAATGTGGCCGACCCTCAAGCTTGTGTTAGTCGCAACAATCTTGTTCCAGATCTGGTGAACGCAAATGGACGTCTCCCCTTGACTCTCTAATCAAAATCCTTGCGAAAATCAGTTCTTCTACATCTGCCTTTGAGAAGCGTCGGACTAGGCCTGGGGCTCCCTCTCCGTGGTAAAACTGGCCCTTTCTATTAAAGGATAGGTATCGATTTTCATCGGTCTTGAGGAAATCGAGGATATCTTGTTTTCTGTTTTTCGCCACTTGACAATACTTTTTTCTTTGAGGGACGTAGCGAGCAGCGCTCTTTTGAAAATGCGGCTCGCTTATCTGTATAGGTCAACCTTAAGTTACTTCAAATTCCCTTGAAGATTCCGAACCTTCGATGTCGTCACCCCGCTCATTCCTTAAAACAGCGGTAACTCTGCACATTCCGGAAAGGTTATCAATGGGGAAAGGCCACTCTGCAGAAGATCCATTTATTGGAACGAGATCTTCATTAACTAGAAAGGATGAAGAGTTGAACAGAAAGAACCGCGCTTCTTGGGCTTCCTTTCGCATTTCGTCGTCGATAATTTTAAGCCTAGCTTTGGCGCTAATGCCAGGGCCCGTGGCAATTTCATATTCGGGTTCTCCAATATCAACTCCGACGTCATTGTTCTCAAAAACTTGGGAAACTCTTAAGTTGGTGGTCATGGATATACACCTCAGCAAAGTTTTGCCATATTCACCAAATTGAACTCAAGTACCTGTATTCACTCAGGGCAATTGCATTATAATAATAATAATTTTAACGCAGAGGCGGAGAGG
>JBFIDQ010000041.1:0-13657 GCA_041603795.1 Chlamydiales bacterium | reverse complement strand
GAGGTGCAGGGGATTGTGGTCACTCATAACCATCTCCCCCAGGGTTTTGCGTTGTATAGCCGTAGCGGTGATAAGGTTCTGGTACATGTTTTGTATACTTTCCCAATGGGTTCCGGAAAAGAGTTTCTTATTGCCTGTATGAAGCAGCTCAGGGTGATTGCTGGGGACAAAGATCTGGTGCTCGTCGAAGACGGAAATAATTTACGGATGATGGAGCACTTTGAGCGAGCAGCGAGGTATGCAAAAATCGACTACTATTTGAAAAGGGCGTAACTATGGGCATTCAAATCCGGTTAGCCCTGCTTAGTGCACTCCTTTTATTGGCAGTTCAGCCATTGAGCGGAGCGGAGCGCCTCCTTTCGGAAAAGCAAAGCTCGCTGTACGCAGAGCTAGAGAAGAAGACTGCGGAGCATGTGGCTTATTTGTCACAAAATGGGCTTGAGGAGAGGGCGCAAGGCATTCAGTTGAAGGTTTTGCCTCTTCCGGGAGAACTTGCTGGGGTTAACTTGACGCCATTTCATCAGCGCACAGCGATTCCACAGGAAGTTCTAGACTTTGATCCGGCAGCTAAAAATACGTTGATTACGACGGACCCTGAGGTTGCGCACAACAAGCCTGAAGACCTTGCTCGAATTCTCAGTATTCGGCTCTACCCTGCCCTAAGGGAACTGATCATCAGTAGTAGGCTGGAAGTATTTCTAGGGAATCGACATGAAATGCATGCCTACTACCATCAAATGAGAACGGCAACGATTCTGTTTGAATTTCAAATCCCCTCATCGGCTACCTATTTTTTGGCCGAGTCTACCGATGGCGAGTCATTTATGATCATGGCAGACCTTGCTAGCAGGGAGAACCTTGTAGCGCAGTTACTCACGCTCAAGCTAGCCAGTATTGATGTAGAAGCTGTTGAGATTATTGGGTGCACCCGCCACTTTACGAGCATCGTTCAGAATGATATTGACGCCCTCCTCAAGCAGATTCCTAGGCTATCCTTGGGGAATCATGTTCTGATCGTTGCCGGTTGTGGCCTGGAGAAGGCGGTGAACGAGATCATTAGAGGCACCTTCGGTGAGCGCATTGGTGAAACGGAGCTGTTTCGAGGAGATCTTGTCTCCCTTAGTTATTCGCCCTTGCTAGATCCTGCAAGGGATGTTCATGGATTCATTTCGCTCGATTTGAATTATGGGGAGGTCATGGAGCCAATTGTTAGCCAGTTGTTGGACCGTTGTGGCTGTCGCTATGTATTCACTGGAAGTGCTGGCGGATTCATACCCCGAGAAAGTGACGAGGAACGGCCCAGCATAGGTACTCGAGTGCGAGTTGTACGAAGCATGAATGAAAGTGGAGAGGTGGTCACACTGGATGACGATTTTGATCTGCCCGTATCAAAAATGCATCTACAGATTCCTAGCATATTTATGGAAACCTATTCTTGGCTGGATGCTGCAAAGCAGCGTGGAACAAGTGTTGATGTTGAGACATTCTACATGATGCGGGCCATACGAGATTACAACCTTACCAACCCTCCCAAGCAGGTCACAGCGAATTGCGGCTACTTTGTTTCCGATTACGTGGGAGAGAAGCCTTTAAGAGAGTATACAAATGTGTATCGATCCTACCCGGAGATACTCTCCCAATTTATCAATGAGTTCTGAGCGGCAAGCATTTGTGCTGCCCCTTTGGAGGCTCTTTTTTCATTTCGAACCCGCCTATGGCTCACGCCATAGGCTGAAAATCTGCCGGGACATTCGTCCCTAATTCTTCTTTTCGTGCTTGTGTTTTATTTACATACGGATCCATACCAATTTGATTGGATGTTTTTTAGCGTCGATTCATTTTGTAAATCTTTTATTTAGGAGAGAGCATGACTTCAATACCTGCATCCAGTTCAGAACACACACCAATAGCGAAAGAAGCGGGGAGGGACCCGGTCGCTTCTCTGCGTGGGCGAAAAGTGACCAAGCAGGAAGGGCCTTCAACCAAACGGCTGTTACTCTGCGCAGGAGTTGCGGCCCTGGGTCTTCCTTTGATGATGGTACCACAGCCTTGGTGGGAAGAGCAAAGGACTGACGGCTTTGTTTGCCAATTTTTCCCGGCCCCTCACCATGAATCTACAGCTGTTTGGTGGACGACGGAACCTGACTGTACACATGATGGTGTTATGCCTGAGATGTCTAAGCAGGTGGTAAAAAATGGTGATATGAGGTCATATCGTCGCATTGAGTGGGTTTGTCGAGAGGAATATCCTGACTGTGAACGGTGGAGCGCCCCCTGGTATGCGGGAGCTGCTGCCTGTATTGTTGCTGGAGTCGCTGGAGCTTTTGGTTCGCTCATAGCTGAAGATTATCAAGACAAGGCTGAAATCGACAAACTAAGGACCCTCTCTGCGCAAGAAATAATGCGCCAGCGGCAGGCCGAAAAGGACGAATAAGTCATATGGGCTCTTATCGCCTAGGCTGACACGTTGATCTTTGCTCAGCCGAGATCAACGTGTCATTGTGTGTGTCTATACTTTACGCAGGCGAATCCTATCCTGTTCCACGTAGTAATGGATTTTATCCCCTACAGAAATCGCCCCCTCGTTCATGGCACTTGCTAGCGGTGCAATCAACTCATCTTGAATAGTTTGACGGAGTGGTCGGAGTCCATCTTCCGGCGTAAAGGCATATTTTCTTAGCCAGTTGCAGACGGACTTATCCCAGGTGACTCCTATCTTCTGTTTTTCCGTAATCGGAACAAAGCGAGCTTTGAGTTTCATTGGGATGAGCACCTTGAAAACTTCCTCGGAGATAGGCCTGAAGGCGATGTATTTTGTGAGGCGGTTGATCCATTCCCGCTTTATGCCGCGCTGAATCAGCTCCTCCTTGATCAACTGCTCCACCTCCTTGGGCTCCTTGCCCTGACCGAAGAGGTCAGTGATTTCTTCCGCACAGAGGTTTGAGGTCATGATGAAGATTGCTTTGGAGCAGTCCGTTTTTCGACCTTTTCCGTCTGTTAAGGTCCCTTCCTCGAATATCTGTAGGAAAGCATCTAACACCTCACGGTGCGCTTTTTCCACCTCGTCGAAGAGGACCACCGCATTCGGAGTTTGGGTCAGGTCATTTGTGAGTTGCCCCCCCTCGTCATACCCGACATACCCCGGTGGGGGACCGAAAAGCCGCGCGATCGAGTGCTCTTCTTTGTACTCACTCATATTGTACTGCAGAAGTTTGAAGCCCAATTCCTTTGAAAGAGCACGTGCCATCTCCGTTTTTCCTACCCCCGTCGTGCCTAGAAAGAGAAACTGGCAGATGGGGCCGCGCTCTCCCTCCGCTTGCAGATCGACACTAGCGATATTGATCGCCTTTGTGATCTCTGCAATTGCGTGGTCTTGCCCTAGGACATGTTTACGGAGCCTATTCGGAAATTCTCTTGGATTCTCAATTTTAAGAAGTCTTCCTTCTCCTGGATGTGAAGCGCCCCGAATTTCTACCGGACCCATTTTAGCGACTTCATTGACGACGCTTCTATCGACGTAGGGGAAAAGCGGCGCCTCGGAGAGCTCTTCTTCATCCATTGCTGCATAGCGGAGTCGCGCCTCCGCTACTGCCATGTCGAGCAGCTCGCAGGCGCGATGGTACACCGCTCCTCGCGACATTTCCTTCTTTTTTCCTTCGACCTCGGCAATAAAAAACGCACGCTCTGCAGCCTCCCTGCAAATCGTTACGCGGAGACGTGCTTCCTGATGCACATAGCGCTTGTTGATGCGTTTCTGAAGGTCTTCAAGGCGACACACCTTTATGGGAACCGTGGTGATGCTTGTGGTAGAGTCGAGGGCTAGTTGTCCGAGGTTGAAACTTCCATCAGAAGTAAGAATGACCTGGAGTCCATTGTTCATTTTTTCGGCTAGAAGTTTGAGGCACTCAGACTTGCGCTTGCGTTTGATTCCGTGAAGATTTGTGATCACACAAATGACCTGCTTTTGTAGAGCATCACACTCCTCAAGATAGTCCATAAAGAGATCTTGCCAGTTCTTTTCCCCAAGAATTTTTTCGAGGTCGAGCATGATTAGGTGTTTTCCCTTCAATGAAGGGGGTAACTGGATCGTTTGCATCACATGGGCCAGTCGCTGAACCACTGTTCGCTTTCCGACATGGGCTTCTCCTTCGATGAGGACATGGCGCATGTCGAACACTCGAACAAGTGAGCGGAGAAGGATTCGGACTTCGTTATCGCGCCCTACCAGCTCCTTGAAGTTGCCATCCCTCGCCTGCCATGTAAGGTTGTCGTATTTTTTTGAGAGCATTTTTAGCCTGTCTTGAGGCTTCGGCGGGGAACCGGCTTCTTCTATATGTATTTTTTTTGGTCGATGCTGGGATCGCGTCTTGCGCGTGCTTGAACGCAGGGTCGCGGTTGCGATCGTTTCGGTTTTTTGGGTTGGAATTGATGGCGTGGAGGAGCTTGAATCAATCATCATGGGTACTGCTTGAGAGGGAAGCTCCCCAGGCCCTTGAGCGGCTTGTGTGATTCTTTCAAGTGCAACTCTTTTTCTGGGTGGCTCCAGCTCATTGGGCTGGGCGTTCCATGCCGGCTCTTCAAGTGCTAGTAGAAGAGGTCGGGGAAAATCGCCTAGGTTATGTGTCATCTTCATCTCCAATGTGATCAGATCAAGTTGGATATATGTAAATATTTTAGTAATAATGCAAGACTTTTTTGTATTCTCGCGGCTGGTAGTGACGTGGCAAATTTCCTCACATGTATAAAGAAAAATTGACATATGGTGGAGAAATCCATATAATGATAGGTGAAGGCTCGCAGGAGCGAAGAAAATCACCACATGGACAGGGACCCTAACGATTGCGAAATTGGTCCAATTCCGTGCCAAAATTTATTCCTAAGGATAGGATAGATGTGCTGTTCCAGAGACTCATAGCCAAGGAAGGCGAAGAGTCTCTGTTTTTGTTATAGTGAAATCATGGAAAAATTGATCTCAGGTATTCATACCTTTCGTTCCGAGGTGTTTCAAGCAAAGAAACAGCTTTTTGCCACTTTGGGCAAGGGGCAAAAGCCAGAAACCCTTTTTATTACGTGTTCCGATTCTCGAATAGCACCCAGCCTGCTTACTCAAACGGAGCCAGGTGAGATGTTTATTATTCGAAATGCGGGCAATCTTGTCGCGCCCTATCCCACGGATCCGTGTGGTGAATCCGCCAGTGTTGAATATGCAATTAAAGCCTTGGGGGTCAAGGATATCGTAGTTTGTGGTCACACCAAGTGTGGCGCGATGTGCCAGCTGCTGAAGCCTCAGCCTGGCTTCCCTGAAGTAGACCGCTGGCTTCGCTATGCGAGTGATACGCGAAAAATTATTGACAAGCACTACAGTTCTCTTTCCGAGGAATCGCAGGCCGCAGTTGCTGTGGAGGAAAACGTCCTTGTCCAACTTGATCATCTGCGCACGCACCCGGCTGTCAGTGAGGCGCTGAAGAGCGGCTCTATTAAGCTTCATGGATGGGTTTATCAGATTGAAACAGGCAAGGTATTTACCTATGATCCTGATACTCAGCAGTATGTGATTTTGTAAAGTTCGGAAGAGGTAGGATTCGAACCTACGGTGGGTTGCCCCACGCCGGTTTTCGAAACCGGTACATTCGGCCACTCTGCCACTCTTCCCCAAAAGGGAACGGAAGAGGAGGGATTCGAACCCCCGGTTGGTTGCCCAACTTCTGTTTTCAAGACAGACGCATTCGGCCACTCTGCCACTCTTCCGTATAAGAACGGCTCCATTGTACGGGAGATCAGGCATTGGGTCAATGGCGCAGTTAGACTAAATCTACGGCTCTAGCTTTCTGGAAGTCTCTTCCCTGCTGTACAATCTCCAACGCCCTAGATTCGGGGAGGCTGACATGACCAAATTGTATGACCTCACCTTCATTGATCGTTCGAATAATCGTGGCCTGTTGCAGGAGGCAAATGGGGACGTGATTCGGGTGCTCTTTGCGGCGTATTGCCTCTCCTCTCACAGCAAAGCCACCAAGGCCTCTCTCGATCGTCTCTCCAGCTTGAATACCCCGCTTCGCTACGGCAGCTACACCGATTGTTGGGGCGATCCCGTTATTGAGGAGTGGAGGGGAGCCGCGGAATACTTCGCGAATAGTTTTTAGAATTTCTAGGTGGCAAAGGTGGTGAGGTTGAAGGAGCATAAAGGCATTGCCCTCCTCCGTGCAAATCGACGCCAGAGGGTAATGCTTGTAGTCCTCTGCAACATCACTCGTTGCCAATATTAACACCCCTTTGGGAGCGCCGGGGCACACCACGTAGTCGGATACCGGCTTGCCGAGCTCTCTCGCTTTGGTGGCGAAGTGGGACGTGTTTTTTAGGTCAGTGACATCACCACCGACAAGCCCATCACGAATGATCGTTGCATTTAGTCCGTTTGCCACCAAGGCCTGCTCAATCTGCAGTTTGCCGCCGTCGGTAAAGGCGGTCACTTGCTCGAGACTGATCCCTTGCTTATCTGCCCAGTAGCGCATCTCCTCCATGGGAGGGTTCGCGTTGTAATAACCTTTGATGTTGAGATAGGCAAGTGGACGAAACGTCATGGCCTCTGCGTCGCGTTTGAGCGCAGCAGAGCAGCCGGGCTGATCCCCCTCGGCTTCCGTTAGGTAGCCCTTGGAGGCCAAAAAGGAGCCGGTGGTGACGTGAAGTTCAGGATTGAGCGTCACCACAGGAAGCGAGGCCTCGAAGGCCCGCTCGACGAGAGGTGTGGCGTGTATGGGGTCGCCTGACGCCTCAAAAATAAGGTCCGCATCTTCAAGGAGTTCATCAATTTCGTGAGTAACCTTTTTCGATGGAATATGAGTTAGGGAGTCCACAGGCCTGCGGGTTAGTACCTTAGTAACCATTAAATCCGACTGACTCGAAATCGTTCAATAGGCTCCCGTTGCAATGAAGCCGGTGCCTATAATTTCAATTTTCTTCATGTCGCCCTCAGATTGGTTTGGGTCTGCATAGCCGCGTCGTGGTTTAGCTTCAGTGATAGTCACTGATTTCCTTATTCACAAGATTTTTTTCGTGCCTGCATTTGTTGTATTGACAACTCTCAACCCCTTGTGTCATAAGCGTCTGGTATGGAATTGAGTGCGAATCAAAGTGTTGAGTGTAAGGCATGCGGAGCACAGACACTTCGTGGTGAGAAGCCGCCCCGTTTTTGTGTGCAATGCGGTGCGATGTTTCCAAATAAGGAAGAAACCACGCTTGGTGAGCCTATCTCCTCAGAAGCCTCCCTCGTGGAGGGAATCCGACAGGTTTCACTGAGCGATGAGGGGGTTCCTGCCCTCGATAAGGTGCGCTTCGAGTTGGGGTCCTATCAGGTTCTGGAGACGATAGGCATCGGTGGAATGGGTGAGGTTTACCTCGCCTTCGATAAAATATGCGGAAGACGGGTCGCTTTTAAGCGGATCCGCTCCGATTTGCAGACCATAAAAAAACTACATAGTCGCTTCCTTCGTGAGGCACGGCTGACGAGTCAACTTACCCACCCAGCCATCATCTCGATTTATGCAATTCACCAGGAGGACAACCTCCTGTACTACACGATGCCTTATGTCGAGGGTCATACGCTTAAGCAGATTCTGAGAAGAGCAGGCCGTCAGATGCGGCGAGGCGAGGCGATTGACGGTTTGGCTGCATCGATTCCGTCTCTCATCCGAATTTTCCTCTCCGTTTGCCACGCGATCGCCTACGCCCACTTTCGAGGGGTGCTTCACCGTGACATCAAACCGGAAAATGTGATTGTCGGACAGTATGGGCAGATCACCATTCTCGACTGGGGATTGGCCAAATTGATTGGCGATTCAGATCCTTTGGATGATGACGACATGCTCTCTGAGGAGGAAGCAGAGCAACTTTCAACGCCCTCGGTAGAGCTCACCATGCCAGGGAAAATTGTAGGGACAGTATCTTACCTCGCCCCCGAGCGGGCACATAAGGAGCCAGCGTCTGTTCAGACGGAAATCTTTGCACTCGGGGTAATGCTGTATCAGCTGCTCACCTTGCGCCTGCCCTTCGACCGCAAGGGACTCAAAGGTTTTCGCAAGCATGTTGACAAAGAGGTGGTTCCAGAGCCGTCTCAGGTCGCGCCCTACCGCGACATCTCGCAATCGCTAACGAACATCGTAAAGAAATGCCTGGTGGCTGACCAGAGCGAACGTTATCGTAATGTCGACGCCCTCATTCACGACCTGGAGGGGTACATGGAGGGGCGGTCGGATTGGCTAGGCATGAAGCGCCTGGACCCCTTTCGTAAGTCGGACTGGGAATTTCAGGAAAACGTGCTGCTTACCGAAAATCTGGCGATCGCTCGCCATATGGAAGTAACCACATGGGTCAATTTGATGCTCTCAAAGGCAACCCTTCCTGAAAACATCAAGCTAGAAGCGCGTGTTCGACTGGGAGAGAAAAGTAGTGGGGTTGGGATTCTCTTTTCTGTCCCTGAGGGTGCGCGTCGGAGTCACCTTAGTGAAGGCTATTGTCTCTGGCTGGCTCCAGAGGGACGTGATAGTAGCGCCCTCTATCGCTCGGGTATCGAGGTGATGAGCCTCAAGCGCTGCTATCTCACTCCAGGAAAGTGGTATCAAATTCAAATCGAGAAGGTGGAGAACCGGATTCATCTTCAGATTGGAGACGCTCAACAGGTAACCTATAACAGTCACCTGCCTCTAGCAGGAAGTCACGTGGGCATCATGACTCGTGACGGTGACTATCAAATTGAACGGATGGCAATTTACGGGGGTACGTTGAGTATTCGTGTGAGTCGATTGGCCATACCGGACGCGTTTCTTAATGCAAAAGATTACGAGAAAGCGCTAGAGGAATATCGGAATATAGGTGAAAATTTTCCGGGACGACAGGAAGGGCGCGAGGCGATGTTCCGAGCGGGGTACACACTGCTCGAATGGGGACGACAGACGCAGGAAAATGAGAAGCGAGAGGCACTATTTGACCGCGCTCTAGATGAATTTGATAAGCTGCACCACACTCCTGGAGCCCCCCTACAGTACCTAGGCAAGTCACTCGTCTACAAAACCCTCGGCGATGCACAAGAGGAAATCAACTGTCTAGAGCTTGGGTACCGCCGCTACCGGCACCACCCAATGGTCGACGTATTGGAAGAGCAAATCCTCTATCGCATGCACGACTCATCACGCCTCGATCGCCACGCCACCTATCGCTTTGCCCTGCTCGCCATTCAATTCAACCTCAGTGTTACTGCCTCTCCAAATAGCAAGCGACTATTTGCCACAATTCAAAAGCACTGGGAGATGCTGCCCTTCATTATTGACAGCCATGATAGGCTTAATTTTGCCGTGCAGCTTGCCTACTGGCTTGCAAAGCCTTACGCCGTAAGGGAGCTGCTTGAAACGCTGCTGGCGGAGGAAAAGTCGAGTCATACCACGATTGGCAATGCGCTCTTTTCTCTCTTAGAACTGGGCGGCTACGAGATGGCGCGGGAAATGTCGAAAGGGTTTGAAGGGGGCGAGGAAATCATTACCCCAATGCTTCCAGCGCTTCATGTGGATGAAAAGCCTCTGGGGGAGTGCGTTGACCTCTTTTTGGAATCGTTGCCTGCTCAAGTGACCGCCCCCTATTGTCGAACCCTATGGCATCTTCTTCATAAACTACGCCTCACCTGTAACTATCAGGGCATTCGTGACATCGCCAAGTCCCTGGAATTACATCAGATAGATGCAGAATCCCGCCTCGTGATAGAAAGCCATACGATATGGAGTTATCTTTTGGAGGGCCGTGGGGAGGCAGCTGGACGGCTTCTACAGTCGTATTCAAGAGATCAGTTGTATCGTGAGACGTCACCCCTAGCGTTTCTTTATGGCTGCTGGCTGGCGATGGAAAAAGGAGTGGGGGCAGCGCGTGACTTCTTTGTTACGTTCTCTGGCTCCCCCTACCCGCGGACTTCTGCTCTTTTGGGCAATTTCATTACGGGAAAAATTGGTCTTAAAGGGGAGTGGTTTGATAACGCATTCTCATGGGAGAAGCGGCAGTTATATAGCCAGCTGACGCTCTACTCTTACTGCACGGGACGTAAGGACCTGGCGGAACGCTACCACCACCTGGAAGTGAAAGAAAGCAGCCAAATTAGAACGTAAGAGGCGTTCGACTGCACCGAAGGTGTTCATCTCTTCGGTCACTCCAGGAACAAAAATTAGGGGCGAATGCCCCGGCAGATATCAGCCTATGGCGTGAGCCATAGGCATGTACCAAAAAGAAATAGAGTTCCGACGGAACGGCATAAAATGATGACAAACCGACTTCTCTGTCGCTCCTTTGGAGCTTAAATTCTCTCCCCAACTACCTATGGCTTGCGCCATAGGCTGATATCTACCGGGGCATTCGCCCCTAAGACATGACTAGGTGATTGCCTCGCGTTTTGTTCGCGAGGCAATCGAATGAAAAAGGCTACCTAGGCGTTATAGGTCGTTGAGCTGATGTTTCCACCAGTTCCCGTCCAGTTGGTGTGAAAGAACTCGCCACGAGGCTTGTCGATGCGCTCGTAAGTATGTGCACCGAAGAAGTCGCGTTGCGCCTGCAGTAGGTTTGCTGGAAGTCTCGAGGTGCGGTAACCGTCAAAGAACGATAAGGCCGTACCAAAGCATGGAGTGCTGATGCCCCACTCAGCGGACTTCGAAATGACGCGACGCCAACCAGCTTGTGCTTTGTCGATTTCTCCAGCGAAGAAGTCGTCGAGTAGAAGAGAATCGAGTCCTTCATTCTTATCGAATGCTTCTTTGATCTTTCCAAGGAACTGACTCCGTATGATGCATCCGCCACGCCACATGAGGGCAATTGCGCCGTAGTTGAGCGTCCAATTGTATTGCTTGGCGGCTTGGCGCATAAGCATGAAACCCTGAGCGTAGCTGATGATCTTAGATGCGTAGAGGGCGTCTTTTATCCATCCCACAAACTCATCTGTGTCGCCAGTAAATGGCGGAATGGTAGGCCCGCTTAGGCGCTGACTCGCTTTTACGCGCTCTTCTTTTAAAGAGCTGAGGTAGCGGAAGAAGACGGCTTCTCCAATCAGTGTGAGAGGCATTCCAAGCTCAAGAGCGTTGATGCCAGTCCACTTGCCCGTTCCCTTCTGACCTGCAACGTCGAGAATTTTCTCGACTAGTGGCGATCCGTCGGTATCCGTTGTGCCAAAAATGGTGCTGGTGATCTCAATAAGATAGCTATTGAGCTCAGCAGTGTTCCATTCAGTGAATACATCGCGTAGCTTCTCTTGTGGAAGTCCGAGCCCTGTCTTCATGAGGTCGTATGCTTCGCAAATGAGCTGCATGTCGCCGTACTCGATACCGTTATGGACCATCTTTACGTAGTGTCCTGCACCTGCATCACCCACCCAGTCGCAGCATGGCTCGCCATTGTCGGCTTTGGCAGAAATTTTCTGGAAGATATCTTTGATGTGTGGCCAGCCATCGGGATTTCCACCTGGCATGATTGAAGGCCCTGTTCTGGCGCCTTCTTCGCCGCCGGAAACGCCCGCTCCTATAAAGATGAAGCCTTTTTCCTTGAGGTAGCCAACTCTTCGTACGGTGTCGGGGAAGTGACTATTTCCACCGTCAATGATGATGTCGCCTTCTTCCATGAAAGGGAGGCAGAGATCAATAAAGTCGTCGACGGCCTGGCCAGCTTTGACCATGAGCATAACTTTTCGAGGACGCTTGAGTGTGCTAAAAAAATCCTTTAGCGACTTCGCTCCAATGACATTTGTTCCCTTTGCAGGGCCATTTAAAAAGTCGTCTACTTTAGTGGTGGTGCGGTTGAAAACGGCAACGGTGAATCCATTGTCATTCATATTTAGGACTAAGTTTTGTCCCATAACTGCCAGTCCAATTAGACCAATATCTGCTTCTGCCATGACCCTCTTCCTTCCTTTTAGTTCACTGTCGCGCAGTATAACAGATTTCCTTGAGGGAAACCAAGGGTTGAGGTATCCTTTGTGGTCATGTCCTCGTAGCTCAGATGGATAGAGCGATCGCCTCCTAAGCGATAGGTCGTGCGTTCGAATCGCGCCGGGGACATCTTTTGTGGGGGAGACGCCGTGGTGAATGTACACACCGTCGATCTTTTCATTTCCTTACCCCCTTAGGCTAAACATAGCACGCCTTGGCATCATTCTTTCTACTGAGAAGCTACGAAGGAACACATAGCTAAGGAGAGAAAAATGGAATTTTCGGCCACTACGGCGGCCGCTGAAGAAGTGCAGATCAATTCGCGGGTGGATAACGGCGACGCCATCAAAAAAATTAAATCGACACTAGAGGTGGCGCAAGGTCTGATGGACCAAACGGCTCCTGTAAACGATACCAACGGCACGATAAGCTTAGGTGGCTCGGAAACAACGCAACCTACCGATAACGTGATAAAGGCGGTACGGGCTGAGCCATTTGAAAAACGGTCTGAGGCGAGCCCTGCAAAAATCTCACAGGTGAGATTGGGTGGCCAGTAGCAGGCGCCTACGTCACTTATTCAGTCGTTGCTCGCCGGTAACTCGGCCAGAGCGCAAGACACTATCACAAGCAATGCAAAGCGGTTCGTCGAGAGTTTGGATTTTACCGTTTAAATTGCATAATCCAATATTTTAGGAAACGGATCCTCTGATCCGTTTCCTTTGCCGTTCATAGCGCGGATTTCGGCGCTTGAACGCGGTCGACGAGGGACTGCAACTGTTCCTTGGAAAGGGCGCCAGGCACAAGAAAAAGATTCTCGTCGTTTTTCAGTGGGTTTTCAGCGACTAAAAAGGCCGGGGTACCTTTGATACCCAAAGAACGCGCCATTATGCGATTTTTTTCAATTTGCTGTAGGATCACCGGCGTGTCCATATCCCTCTTTAGTTGAGCAACATCAATCCCAACTTGGTCCGCCGCGTCGAGAGTCTTCTCATTGGTCCATCCATCCCTCGGTTCCTGCATCAACACTTCATGGAACTCAGCCCCTTTTCCTTGTCGTTCTGCGGCAAGATTGGCCCTCGCCATGAAGTTCGACAGCTCCCCAAAGATGGGTAGATGCTTGATGACCACATATACTTCATCATTGCTCCTAAGTAACTCTCTGATGATCTCATGCGAACGAATACAATGGCTGCAGCGGTAATCAAGGAATTCCACGATGACCACGGCTCCATCCGAATTTCCCATTCCTGTACTGATTTCGGAATGAAAAAGGTCTGTTTTGTTCTCTACGACGGTCGCTTTAAGCTGGGAACTGGCCTCTAGCCTTTGCTTTTCCTGCAGCGCCGTCACCATCTCCTGCAAAATTCCCGGATTCTCGAGAAGATAGGCGTGTACGATTTGCTCGATTTCCTCATTAGTCCTAGGAGACGACTTCGAGCTCGATGTCGAAGCTGACTGCTGGCAGGACGGTAAGGACAAGAATAACGCAATCACAACTCCGCTCTGATAAAGCCATCTGTTCAACACGAGCCCCTCCAATTGATGTTTACTCGGGTTATGTCACAGAGTAAGGCAAAAGAGCAAGGTCAGGGCAATCGGAGTATGACAATCAATTTATCGCAGAGGCGGTGAGGCCGCAGAGGCGCGCAGAGGTAGCTTCACCGTCACCCACAATCTACCGACAGCTATTCTCAAATGTAGGAGAATGT
>JBFIDQ010000040.1:0-13802 GCA_041603795.1 Chlamydiales bacterium | reverse complement strand
GCAGCTAGCAGAGTTTATTATTGGGCACGCAGAGGTCGCCCATTTTATCATCTTTGGTCTGCTCATGCTGGCCGGACTCAATATTCCGATCAGTGAGGACCTCATGATCATTATAAGCGGTACCCTCGCTGGTACGGTGATTCCTGATCATACCGTCCGATTGTTCATCTGGACCTTTCTTGGCTGTTATTTGTCTGATTGGGAAGCGTACTGGATTGGACGCCTCTTAGGACCGAAGATATGGGACATTCCGTGGTTTGCCAAAACGGTCAGACGCGCCAATATTCGACGCATTTCCCTCTTCTATAAGAAGTACGGATTTCTCACCCTGGTGATCGGCCGCTTCATCCCCTTTGGGGTAAGAAACTGCCTATTCATAACAGCGGGTATGGGGAAAATGCCCTTTCCCCGTTTTTTGATAAGCGACGGCGTAGCCTGCTTCATCTCTAACCTCACCCTATTCACCCTGGCATTTTCCTGTGGAAAAAACTATGATGTTCTTTATAACAAAGTTCAAACCCTCAACGTCTACCTCTTTGGAGGGGCTCTCTTGGTCGTTGGGATTGGACTATGGATGTTGTGGCGTAAAAAGAAATGGCAGGTAGACGAGTCTTGAGTAACAATCGTTCGCAGATTTGGACCGCATCCAACGTTCTTTCCCTGCTCCGCATCCCCTTAGCATTTGTCTTTTTGAGTCCTCATCCGCTTGTTCGCGCTACTACCCTAGTGCTCGCTATGATCACGGACTGCCTGGACGGCTATCTTGCACGGCGAAGTGGCAAGGTGACCCAGCTAGGAGCGTTTTTGGATCCGTTTACGGATAAGTTCTTCGTTCTTTTTGTTGGAAGTGTCCTGCTTCACGAGCAGAGCCTCAAAAGCTGGCAGCTCATCGCCCTTATTTCGCGCGACTTCTCCGTGCTCATCTTTGGATTCATTTTGGTCCTAACAGGCACGCTAGGACGCGTTCATTTTCAGTCTATTTTTTCTGGAAAGATCACCACAGCGATTCAGTTTTTGGTTCTGATTGGGATGAGTCTTGGGGCGACCCCACCGCTATGGATTTTTCGTCTCTTTATCGTGCTTGCAGGACTCGCCTTAATTGAGCTCTTTGTGATTCACCGCTATGCCTTAAAGGCAAAAGCGGCGTGACCGCCTTACTGAGCGGCAAGAATCTGTGACTCCGGAACCACCTCTTCCTCAGCAGGCTCTTCTTCCAACTCAGCAACTAGCTTATTGAAATCGCGTCCCACATTAGTGACCGCGTAAAACCACCCGCCTACTACCAAGACGAGGATGCCGCAGACAATTGGTGCGATGGCAGATAGGGAGCCCATGCTAAGCAAGAGAGCCGTCTGAATCAGTGAACTTCCCCACTTTCCAAATCGGGAGCCAATCCCATCGATGGCTGCTTTTCCTCGCAGCTTGACGATGGAATCGAGAGGAATAAAGGCTATTTCCTTGGTCGTATCGAATACGGAGTACTTAGCCGCTTTACTGAAACAGTTTTGCGCTGCTCCGAAGAACACAACCAAAGCTAGCGGTGAGCTAATGCCTACCATCGCAAAAACACCGAAGGTGCCTTCAGGGAGTAGCATCGCAGCAAAGAATCCCATGCTCGTCACTAACAACACCACCGGAGCAATTAGCGCAGTGCGGGTCCATCCCAACTTCCGAATGATTGTAGCCATAAAGAGCGCCGTACTTGCGGATAGCGCCCCGATGAGTACCGTTACGAAGTTCATGAAGTAGCTATAGTCCACAAACGCCGGATACATCGAGCGCAGTTGCCCTTTCCAGATTACCTCTACGAGATTGATGACAAGGTTGTATGAGACCACTATAATGGCGAGGTTACGCAGGTAGCTATTGGTGCGAACATAGTTCAGGCTTTCTAAAAAGCCCATCCGCTTCTTCTTCTTTTTTGCTGCCACCGTTTCCGTGCTAGGCGTGTCGGGGAGTACGCGTCGGATCATCCAGTAATAGGTAAAGAGAATGCCCACTCCCGAGATCAAGATCGTCGACGCCTGGGCAATCAGACTCTGTTCCGCAGGAGTAGCTCCCAAAGGAATTAACGGGTGAAGCTGTTCGAATGAAAGTGCCATTCCGGTAAGGCCCGCGCAAATAGCGGCCAGATTCGAGCCGATGCCGAGCACCCCGTAGAAGCGGCGCGCCTCGTTGACTTTCATGATCTCATTAGCGAATCCCCAGAAGAGGATGCCCAGGACCACCGTTCCCCACATCTCAGCGATAATATAGAACAAGGAGAGTGTCCAGTTGCGAAACATCGCCACCATCCCCATAAAGCCATCCGGAAGCAACACCTGAAGGCGATCACAAAGCTCGTGTGGGTGAACAAGATCACGTAATGGAAAAAGGAGGAAGGCAAAGAGAGCGAAGTAGGTAAGGAATCCACCTAAAAAGATGGTAAATACCTTGGGGCGACTATATCTGTTGCTAAGGAATGAAAACAGAGAGGTCATAAAAATTGCCGCCGGCAAGATTCCCCACAACTTAATGAAGGGAATCACCTCTGCTCCCGAGGACTCAGCAGTGATCACCAAGGAGTCCTTCAAGTTACGGAGGAGGCTATAGTTAAAGCAGACAAGAAACGAGAGCACAAACATTGGAAGAAGCTTTCCCAGCTCGTGATTGTGCACGGGAAACATAATTCGGCGCAGACCGGTAAACTGTGACTCTTCTTTATTCATAATTCCTACAATAAAATGACCCTACCATTATACACTGATAATAGATTATTTTACAAGAAGAACTACGCGCCGGACATAAAATCCAGCCTACTCAGCAGCGCACAATATCCGGCGCTCTTCCTCTTCGAGGATTGCCGCCTGTCGATTTTCTTCCGCCACCTCGGCCTCGCGCTCCTTTTCAGCCACCGCCGCATTGAAGCGGCGACCCAAAGCCAGCGTTGCGCCGGCCCAGACGAGCACCAGCAGAAATAGAATCGCTGCGATGTAGGGGGCACTATTAGACAGAGTCACGAAGATCATTAAGAGGCCTTGATGAATGACCGAGCCCCCAGACTTACCAAGGCGAGTTCCGACCCCATCAATGATGGTCTTTCCTTTGAGCTTGCATTCGTCGCTCAAAGGAACAAAAGCGAGCTCCTTTGTCGCATCGAAGACCGTATATTTAGCACCCCGACAGAGGACATTTTGTGCTGAGCCAAAGAAGAGAAGCAGTGCCATTGGAGTCATTCCAAATAGTACGGGTCCCACCCATGCGGCCCAACTCTCAAAGAACATGCAGCCGAAGAAGCCAAGACTCGTCACACCTACAATAATTGGGGTGATGAGCGCAGTGAAGGTCCATCCACAAAGTCGAATCGCATTTCCAGAAACGAAGAGTGCTGTGAATGTGGAGACAATTCCTATCCAAGTCATCACCTGCGCCATGTAAGCATTGAACTCACCTGGATCAGGGTATTGCGCGCGCACCTCGTGCTTCCAGACCACCTCCACCAAGTTGATGCCTAGATTGTAGCAGAGCACAATGGCGGCGATCCCCATTAGATAAGGGGACTTGAGAAGGTAGCTCAAGCTCTCTCTCATAGAAATATGCGGCTTTTCCTTCTTTCTTCTCAGCGCCTGATCCGGACAGAAATAGCGCGGATCTGTCAGAACCACCTTATTCATCCAGCGGTAGCAGAGCATTGCGACCACTCCGGAAATCAAAATCACCGTGGTTAGGCAGATAAGCGACTGATGCCATGCGTCGACGCCAAAGGGGAGGTCGGGCCGATACGGCATAAGCGATAGGTGGTAGGAGAGCTGTCCAGCAGCAATACCCGCCATGTTTGCTCCCAAGCCAAAGAGACCATAAAAACGTTTGGCCTCTTGAACGTGCGTAATTTCATTTGCGAAGGCCCAAAAGAGGAGGAAAAGGACGATATTGCCCCAGAGCTCCGACATCGCGTAGAACGCAGAAAATGTCCAGTAGCGAAACATGGAGATCCATCCCCTCGCCCCTTCGGGAAGCCAGACCTGTAGCTGGTCCGCAAGTTGATGAGGGTGGAGCATATCGCGAGCCGGATACAGAACAAAGGTGAAGGTGGCGTAGAAGAGGAGAAAGAGTCCCATGACCACATAAAATACCTTCTCCTTGGAGAGGCGACGCGAGAGCCAAGTGAAGACCCAGGTAAGAGCCACCGCCCCCGGCAGCATCACCCACACCTTAATAAAGGGAATCACCTCCGCACCCGATCCTTCCGCGGTAATCACGAGAGCGTCTTTCAAATTGCGAAGGATATTGTAGTCGAGAGAAATGCAGAAGAAGATGAGTAGAATGGGAATGAGCTTCTTGAGCTCATGACGATGAACGGGCCATAAAATGCGTCTTAGGCGACCGAATTCATCCTGACTCTGGCTGCGCTGCATCGTACTTCCTGGGTTGTGTTTTCCCTAATGTACTAAGGGTTCCCCCACTCTCGTGTAAGGGGCCCTATTGTATCAGATTCGGACGTTGATTTCAACTTCTTTTTATAAAATTTTTTCCTATAACTCACTGACCCATCAACGCTTCCGCGTCAGATAGCGCTTCAATGCCAGGAAGCGTCCCAAACTCCAAAAATTCGAGAGAAGCGCCTCCTCCCGTCGAAATATGGGTCATCTTTTCGGCCAAACCAAGCTGTGCCACAGCCGCTACCGAATCACCCCCGCCAACGACAGTCACAACCCCGCTATGCGCCAGAGCCTCGGCAACTTCTTTAGTCCCATTGGCAAAGTTTGGCATCTCAAACACCCCAATTGGTCCGTTCCATAGAATGGACCGCGCCTTGGCGATCGCTTGTAGTAGCGCTTGAATGGACCCCGACCCGGCATCGAGTCCCATCCACCCCTCTGGAATTCCATCTTTCAGGGAGATTTCCCGACTATTTGCACTATTGCTGAAGGCGTCCGCAGCGATCACATCCGTCGGCAGAATGAGCTCCACATTCCTAGCCTTCGCCAGCTCCATGATTTCCCTTGCTGCATCCAAGTATTCATCCTCGCAAAGCGAGGCACCAATTGCATACCCCTTAGCTTTTAGGAAAGTAAACGCCATCCCACCTGCGATAGCCAGCTGATCGACCTTGCCGACAAACGCCTTCAAAGCCTTGATTTTTGAGGAGACCTTTGCTCCCCCAACAATAGCTAAAAAGGGGCGCTTCGCTTTTTGCAAAAGCTTCCCGAGCTGCTCCATTTCGGCAGCAAGAAGGAATCCAGATGCCGCCTTTCCCGGAAAATACTGAGTGATTGCCGCTGTTGATGCATGGGCACGGTGCGCCGTACCGAAAGCATCGTTCACGTAGACATCTCCCAGTTTTGCTAGTGATTTAGCAAACGAGGGATCAGTTTCAGGCTTGGTTTCAGCCGCATGAAAACGTAGATTTTCCAGCAGTAGCAATTCGCCCGGTTTGAGGCGGGCTGCTTGCGCCTCTACCTCGACGCCTATGCAGTCCGCTGCCATTCCAACCGGACGTTTCAGTAATTCTGCTAAGCGTGCAGCGCACGGTTGCAGTGAAAGTGCGCTCTTTTTTTCGCCCTTGGGTCGACCCAAGTGACTCATCAGAATAACACTCCCCCCGTGATCCAATACCCATCGAATGGAAGCAAGAGCTCCCTGTATTCGAGTATCGTCTGTGATTTCCTGGTGTTCATTTAGAGGGACGTTGAAGTCCACTCGCATCAACACCTTCTTGTTTTTTACATCGAGTTCTTGAATCGTCAGCTTCTTTGCCATATGATCCTCAATTTAGCGGGTTGCGATGCCTGAAAGGTACCACAGTATGAAACAAACCAAAACATGTCAAATAAAAATTTTATGTTAATCGGAAAACTTAGACGCCACTACGAGAATGACGAACTGAGTCTCAGTACATTAAGTTCAGATCCCCTGACACAATTTCGAGATTGGCTATTGGACGCTTTGGGGGCGAGCAGCGGCGAGCCAAATGCGGCGTGTCTCGCTACCGCCGACGCCAACGGCGCACCATCGTCACGTTTTATCTTGCTCAAGGACGTTGACGAAGACGGTTTTCACTTCTACACGAACCTAGAGAGCAGGAAAGCACGAGAGCTTAGGGAGAATCCGAGAGCCTCGCTAAGCTTTTTCTGGGAGGCTCTTATTCGACAAGTTACGGTCCGGGGCCGAGTTGAACAAATTAATAAAAAAGAGGCTGAAACCTATTTCTCGAGTCGACCACGTGAGAGCCAGTTGAGTGCCTGGGCGTCTCATCAGGACGAGATTGTTGCAAATCGCGGCCTGCTTGAAGCGGCTTACGCGGAAGCGGACAAGCGCTATCCGAAGGAAGTGCCCATGCCCAAATACTGGGGCGGCTATCGTCTCATTCCGGAAGAAATCGAGTTCTGGCAAGGGCGCCCACACCGCCTTCACGACCGATTTCTCTACACGAAGAGTGACGCCAGCTCGTGGCAAATTTGCAGACTTTCTCCGTAAATCGATCGACTTGGCTTTTTTTTAAAGGGCAAAGGGATAGGCTGAATTTCGTCAAAAAATTGGTCTAAGTCATTAATATACACAGGTTTACGATAATTTAAACGCAGAGGCGCGGAGTCCGCGGAGGCACGCAGAGGGAGCTTCACAGCTATCCACAATCAATCGACAGACTTGCCATGGCAGCAAGACTCGGTTGAACCAATTAACCGCTCATATGTTAGTGTAGATCCCGAAATCCTAATTTTTAAATATTTCTGGAGTGAGATCAAGGTGAATTTTAGATTGGAATTGCCAGATGCAAACGAGTGTAGGGAAAATGTTCTATCCGGAATAATCACCGATGCGGCAATCGAGGTGCATCGGGTCTTGGGAGGCCCTGGTCTTCTCGAAAGTGTGTATGAAGAGGCTCTTTGTTACGAACTCAGCTTACGCAAGATTCGTGTGCAACGCCAAATTAGTGTTCCCATTCGTTACAAAGGAGTAGCACTCGGCTCAGCACTCCGATTAGATTTACTGGTGGGGGACAAGGTGATCATTGAGGTGAAGGCCACCGAAGTGGATTATGAACTATTTAAGACGCAGGTACTGACCTACCTGAGGCTTACGAATATAAAACTAGGGCTGGTTTTAAATTTTGGTCAAAGTCGATTGATTGATGGACTTACAAGGGTTGTGAATGGCTTGTGAGGAATGAAGTAGACTCTCTGCGCTTCTCTCCGCCTCCCCGTCTCTGCGTTGAAAAAAAGCTACACGAATATCAAGCTGAGCTAAATTAGAAGCGCTTTCCATCGCGTTGAGCCAATTCCCGCATCTTCTCGACGAGAGCCGGAACGCCTGTTCCGTCCACTGCCGAGATTTCGAAGAGTAGATCTTCTGATACCGGAAGGTTGTCACGGAACTCCTGAATGTGTTCCGCAGCTGACTCGCAATCGATTTTGTTGAGAACAACAGCGAACGGTCTTTCTAGCATTTCCGGGTCGTAAGCACCGACTTCCTTACGCAGGACGATAAAATCCTCCAAGGGGGTGCGCCCATCGACACCAGAGGCATCAACCATATAAAGTAGAACTTTCGTGCGTTCGATGTGTCGCAGGAACTCATACCCGAGGCCACGATCGTTGTGAGCCCCTTCAATAATTCCCGGAATATCAGCGATAAGCACGCGTGAAAAATCATCAAATTCGACGAAACCGAGGTTTGGGCGTAGAGTTGTAAACGGATAGGGTGCGATTTTTACGCGAACTCTAGCCACTTCAGAAATGAGCGTTGACTTTCCAGCGTTTGGAAAGCCTACGAGTCCCACGTCGGCGATGAGCTTTAGCTCCAATTCGACTTGCAGCTCTTCGCCATCAGTTCCCTGAGTGCATTTGGTCGGCGTTCGGTTTGTGGGCGTCGCAAAAGTCGCGTTGCCGCGGCCGCCACGACCTCCCTTGCACGCTTCCCACTCCTGACCGGCCTCTGTGAGATCGATAATGAGTTCTTGCGACTCTGAATCTTTCACCAAAGTCCCGGGGGGCACTCGCACAACAAACTCTTTGCCATTGCGACCCTGACGCCGGCTCGGACCACCGGAGACGCCATTTTCGCCTTCTAGCAAGTGCTTATGTCGGTAGTGGTCGAGATCGTAGAGGTTGGGGTCGACTTGAAATACAACACGCCCCCCACGACCACCATCACCGCCGGCAGGTCCACCCTTTGGGATGTACTTTTCGCGGCGCCAGGAAACGATTCCGTGGCCACCGCGACCAGCCGACAACTTAAGTTTGGTTCGATCCGTGAACATCGTGCTTCCTTAGCCAGTTCTTAAGTAGCTGGCAAAATTGAGACGTAGGTCTTGTTGGTTTTGCGAAATGCTACCGTGCCGTCAACAGTGGCGAATAGCGAATCGTCGCCACCTCGACCTACGTTAACTGCCGGGTGCCACTTCGTACCGCGTTGCCGCACCAAGATGCTTCCAGCAGTAACCTTTTCGCCAGCGCAAACTTTCACACCAAGCCGTTTTGAGTTGGAGTCGCGTCCATTGCGCGACGAACCTTGCCCTTTTTTATGTGACATTCTCTTTCTCCTTTAAACCGCAACTTCGGTGATTTCGACGCGAGAGTATTTTTGGCGATGCCCGAGCTTACGATGGTAGTTTTGGCGACGCTTAAACTTATAAGCGATAACCTTCTCTCCCTGAATCGTCCCGAGAACAGTTCCTTTAACAGAAGCGCCTTCTACATGAGGTTGACCCACACGAGTTAGCTCTCCTTCCGGATCACGAAGCATCAGCACCTCGTCAAATTGAACAGTGTCGTTATCTTCGACACCCAAAAGTTCCACGTCAATGACGGAACCTTTCTTGACTTTGTACTGCTTGCCGCCAGTTTTGATGTATGCAAACATGTTATAATTTCCTTTATCTTCTGCTTCCTAGGGACCCGGTTGAGAAAAAGAGCCTGGATCCCGTAAATCTGAAAGGAGATGATAGCGCAGCCCCTCCAAAAAATCAAGGAAAAACGATGAGTACGGTCTACTTACGCGAACCGGTCAGTGAACAACAGCTTCACACCCTGCGAAATGAGTTTCCTCGCTGTCGCTTTTTAACAGAATTGGAGCAATCCAATTGGACAAACATAGAAATTTTATTTGGAGAAAAGCTAAGCGAGGAAGAGATCAGTCAAGCCTCTCAGCTCCGCTGGATTCACTCGCCTACCCCCGACCTTTCCAGCGCCCACATTGAAAACTCCCCTCAGGCTCGCGACCTCCTCGCCACGAACACTAAAGGAGAGAACCTACTGCAGACAGGGGAATTCATCTTCTCCGCAATTCTTGCCTTCGCAAAACGCCTTTTTCACTATGAGCGAGTGTTGCGCAGCAAACAACTTCCATGGAATCATCTACCCACATTGGATCCGATCGAACTTCACGAAAAAACCCTCCTGCAAGTAGGCCTCGGAATCGTTGGAGGCGAAGTTGCTCGACGCGGCCAGCAGTACCAAATGCGTGTCTGGGGAGTGCGGCGCAACCCCTCATTTCACCCTCACTGCACTCGGGTCTACCCTTTAGGGGATTTGCCCACACTCGTGCGGGCAGCGGATGTAGTCTGCTTAAGCTTGCCGCGCGGACGGAGCTATACTCCATGGCTCGGCAAGGAAGAGCTTTCTTGCCTTAAGGAGGGCGCCATTTTGGTGGTAATGGGAGCACAGGGAACAGTTGATCTTAGAGCACTCGAGAAAGTGGTTGTTTCAACACAACTTCGCGGGGTCTTACTCGACAACGTTCCACTAGGCGCGCTTGCAAAAAGCTCGCCTCTTCTCAACACGCCAGATGTCATCTTAACCCCCGGCGTGGCATCACACCCCCGGCGCGAAAAAAATCTCGCCTTTCGCACCTTTAGGTACAACCTACGGCAATTTCGCCATGGCAACTACCTCGAGATGCGCAACAGGATCAGACTAGATGATGATTTGTGAAATAGAAAAGTTGGCCGGACCCGGATTTGAACCGGGGACACAAGGATTTTCAGTCCTCTGCTCTACCAACTGAGCTATCCGGCCACAGTTGATAGGGAGGAGCATAGGAGAGCGCAGGTTTTAATGCAATGCCTCCAAGAGAACCATGTCCTTAACGATGCTTACAGACTCCGTCATCTGAAGATCACCAACCCCATAATTGTCAGTTTGCGGGGCAAGCTTGTCCTCTTCAAGGACTAAATCCTCGTCCGCTTCAACCTCCTCCTCTTCGAGTCCCAGTTCTTCGAGGAACTCCTGAAAGTTGTCATCATTCGCTAGGCGATAGGCACTGTTTTTACGCAGGACGGGTAGCATCGTGCGCCACCGCGACTCCATTTGCTCGAGGCTAGGGGTGTAGTAGCGCTCATACCAGCGACGCGCTTCGAAATCGAGATCGGCAAGCGTATCCTCATACGACGGCGCAATTTCATCTGAGTCTAGAGGGAAATCAAGGTAGCGCTCACCTAGCTCCTCCTCATGCATAGCCGTTGGCACCGTAATATCTGCATGAACCCCGTCAATCTGTGTAGAGTCACCTGACACGGTGTAGTAACGCCCTACAGTCACCTTAAAATAAGAGCTACGATTGCTATCGGTTACCGTCTGATGTTGAATTGACCCCTTGCCGTAGGTTGTCGGATCTCCCACCACAAGTGCGCGGCCGTAGTCCTGCAGGGCCTGAGCCACAATCTCTGCTGCCGAGGCGGAACCACGGGAGGTTAGGATAACGAGCGGGCCATCATAGTAGCTATGTCCATCGATATCGCGAAAGTAGCGCACCTCGCCATCACCATATTTGGAGACGACCACCACCCCGTTGCTGATGAAGAGCCCGGCTACCTTCACCGCCTGCATCAGGAATCCGCCTGTGTTGTCACGCATGTCAACCACCAGTCCCTTAAGATCCCCTTTCTTTTGTAAGTCGCGGACCGCGTTTCGCATATCGCGGACACTACTGATGCCATTTTCGCCATCATAGAACGAATGAAGCGTCAGCTTTCCGATGATCCCATCTCCATACGGCTCCCAGCTGCTATCCACGCGCTCTTCACTAATTTCGATCTGCTCACGTACGATGGTTACCTCAAACTCCTCCTCCCTTTCTCTATCAAGGAGTCGCCTGATTCCGAGCACCACGCTGGTACCCTCCTCGCCTCTGATGATGTCCAGTACATCATCAAATGAGTAGTTCACAATGGTCTCGCCGTCGACCGCAACGATGCGATCGCCTTCCTCTATTTTCTCGCTACGCTCCGCCGGTCCCCCTTCGATGAGACGCGTGATGGTCACCCCATCTATGCTTTCTTGAAGGACAATGCCGACCCCCTTGAATCCCTTCTCTAGACGGATTTTCATGTCGTATGCTTCCGCGTAGCTGAAAAAGGAGGTGTGAGCGTCGAGGCTCTTTGCAAGAGCCTGCAGTGTGTGCAGAGTGAGGAAATGGGCTTGTCGATCACGTGACATTACGCGCCCCTGCTTGTCGACATACAGGTATTTATTTTCTTCTGCTTTGAGATTGCGCTCAAAGAGATCGAGTACTTTCTCCTTTTTGCTCTGTATCGCTCTCTCACCAACCTGCTGCGTCTGAAATTTGATGAAAGCAAGCAATTCTTCGCGTATCCGCTGCTTCAGCTCCTTTTCGGTTGCTGCAAAGGGTTCTTCCTCACCGGGCTTTCTTTTTACCGGCTCATAGCTCTCTGCTTCAACAAAAAGAGTATCGATCTCTTCCTTCAGCTCAGCACGAATCTGACGAGCACGGTGAATGCTGCTCTGGATCACATTATTTATTTTGAAAAACGTGGAAATTTCTCCGTCCTCATATCGACGAAGAGTGTCACCTACCAATTCATCAGAAGGATTCAAGTATTTTTCTACCTCCGCATGAAGCAGATAGCTCTTCATTGGATCGAAATGATCAACGTAGACGTACAGCGCGCGTCCCATCAATTCAGGCGTCAGCTCACGATGTGCCACATGATGTGAGAAAATTTCCTGCATGATTTGCGGAATATCTTTTACCTCTAAGAAGTCATCGGGCTCATCCCATTGCGCGCACAACATGACCGGCAAGGTCATGATCAGAGTTGTAAGTGTACGCAGCCGCATGCGAGTCTCCAAAAAAAGGGTCTATGACGCTAGGAAGTTATCGACAGATTGCGCCAAAACTTAACCTATTTTCCTGAAGCCCTTCTATCAAGTTGCATCACCAGGGGGCGCCCTGGTATAAAGGTAGCTTATGGCCATGATGCTCTCGTCCCAGTCCTTCACCCTCGCAAACTTCGAGGGACCTCTTGATTTCCTTCTGCACCTCGTGCAGAAGTCAGAAATTGATATCTACGAGATTCCTATTCAGGAGCTTATCGATCAATTTCTGCGTATCATGCAACAGGAAGTAGAACGCGACGTCGATAATGGCGCTGAGTTTCTGGCACTTGCCGCACAACTTATGCTGATTAAAAGTCGGACCCTCCTACCCAAGCATGAGCAGGAGACGGAGGATAGCGATGGCGAGCTCGATCCCCATTTCGAGGTCATTCACGCGCTCCTAGAATACTGCCAGTTTCGCGACGCCGGGAAAGATCTTTCGCTCCTAGAGGAGCAGCAGACGGGGCACCATTTTAGAGGAGTTGACGAAGAGACTAAGATCGCCAAGCTTTCCGGAGGTGTCGCTCATCTCTCGCTTGACGACCTTGCCGGGGCCTTACAAGAAGCAATGGAACGGGCTGCTTCTCGATGTGGCGATGACATTGAGGAAGAGGAATACCGCGTCATCGATAAAATTCGCGAAATTCGGCGCCGACTCAAACTGGAGCACGAAATCGCAATTGAGGAGGTCTTTTCCCCTTCGTTGGGAAGAAATGAACTTATCGTCTATTTTCTGGCCATTTTAGAAATGATGAAGCTTGGCGAGCTTGCTGGCACCTGTAAAGAGAACGGACAAATTGTACTAACCCCCCAGGAGCGTGATGGTTAAGGAGATCAACTTCCTAGAAGTGGAACAGGAGGTTCTGGAAGAGTCAACAGTGGTGGAGGGTCCCGGACCCGACCCTGATAGCCAACTCGCCTCGATGCTGACCAAGCTCCAGGAGCGCACCCAAGAGACGGCGCAGAAAGAGCTCGCAATGCAAGAAGTGAAGCGGGTCATCGAAGCGATCCTATTCGCAGCAAACGACCCCATTACATTTAATCGGCTCCGCGAAGTTACGGATCAGATGCACGAGCTCAAGCCGCGCCACCTCCATCAGCTCATTGAGGAATTAAAAGAAGAATATGACCGCAACGGCAATGCCTTCGAGCTCGCCGAGATCGGCGGCGGCTATCTTTTACGCACTCGAGAAGCTTACGGAAAATATGTGGATCACCTCTACCGCAACAAGCGAATGGATAAGCTCTCGCATGCTGCGACAGAGGTCCTGGCCATTGTCGCGTACAAAGGCCCCGTCACAAGGCCTCAAGTGGATGCCATCCGCGGAGTCGACAGCTCGGGCATTACGTACACCCTGCAAGAGAGAGGCCTGATCGAAGCCGTCGGCAAGCTGGAAGCGCCCGGTCGCCCCACCCTATATGCGGTGACCACGGAATTCATGAAGTATTTTGGCATTAAGGATCTCAAGGAGCTCCCTGAGCTTTCAGGTCAGTCGTAGGAATTAAAGGAAGTTTTTCAACCCCTCCTTTAATTCCCAGTGCTTTGTCGTCAAATTATTATAGTTGCTTAAGAATCAGGTTGTTATGCGATTTAATCGCAGAGACGGGGAGTCCGCGGAGTCACGCAGAGAGAGCTTCACCGCTATCCACAATTTCCTACATATCTATGGGAAGGTCTGTTGGTAGATTCTGGATAGCGGTGAAGCT
>JBFIDQ010000039.1:0-13843 GCA_041603795.1 Chlamydiales bacterium | reverse complement strand
GCCTACCGCTTGCGCACCTCAGTCTTTTCGGGTGCTCCGAGCTTACAGATGCGGGGCTTGTACACCTTAAGGGCCTACCGCTTACCGACCTCAGTCTTTTCGGGTGCCCCAAGCTTACAGGTGCGGGGCTTGTACACCTTAAGGGCCTACCGCTTACCGACCTCGATCTTTCCTCGTGCTCCGAGCTTACAGATGCGGGGCTTGTACACCTTAAGGGCCTACCGCTTACCGACCTCAGTCTTTTCGGGTGCTCCAAGCTTACAGATGCGGGGCTTGTACATCTTAAGGGCCTACCGCTTACCGACCTCAGTCTTTCCGGGTGCTACAAGCTTACAGATGCGGGGCTTGTACACCTTAAGGGCCTGCCGCTTGCGCACCTCGATCTTTCCTGGTGCTCCAAGCTTACAGATGAGGGGCTTGCCCACCTTAAGGGCCTACCGCTTGCGCACCTCGATCTTTCCTGGTGCCCCAAGCTTACAAATGCGGGGCTTGTACACCTTAAGGGCCTACCACTTGGCCACCTCGATCTTTCCTGGTGCTCCGAGCTTAAAGATGCGGGGCTTGCGCGATTGAGAGCACAGCTGCCTAATAATACTTTAATTTATGATCATTAGAGCGACTATCAACTACCAGCGGATGAGGTTGGCACCCCAGGTAAAGCCGGAACCAAATGCGACGGTCATGAGGAGGTCGCCTTTTTTGAGGCGGCCCTGTTCTTCTGCTTCGTACATAGCCAGAGGGATCGTTGCAGCCGTTGTATTGCCGTACTTCTGGATGTTGTTGAACACCTTTTCTGGGGGGAGGCCCATTTTTTCCCGCACCATCTCATTGATACGTAGATTTGCCTGGTGGGGAATCACGAGGTCGATTTCACTGGTTTTCATTCCGTTTCGCCGACAGAGCGTTCCACACGCCTCTAGCATGCGTGTGACGGCATGCTTGAAGACTTGACGTCCATTCATATACGGGAGATACGCCTTTTCCTGAGCTTCCTCCACCGATAAAAATGTTTCATTTTTGGCTGATACCCCGGGGCGGGTCACTGCCAACAGTTCTGCTCCCGATCCATCGCTCCCCATCAGGCTATCAATAACGCCGCGACGTCCATTCTTTGCTGTAGGGGTTTCGCCCTCGTCTTGTTTGACGATAAGGGCTCCAGCGCCATCACCAAAGATTACGGAGACATTGCGACCTCGAGTGCTGTATTCGATTACTCGACTCTGCAGCTCCGCGCCAATCACCAGGACTCTCTTGTAGGCTCCCGATCTGATGAACGCGTCAGCCGTCGAAATACCCCAGGTAAATCCACTGCATTGACCTCTGAGGTCGATCGCTGGAATGCAGGGAGCACCTAGCTTGTGTTGAATCATGACCCCAATTCCGGGGAAGTAGTAGTCAGGCGTTAGCGTGGCTGCAAGAATCAGGTCGATATCGCTTATCTCCAATCCCGCACGATCAAGAGCCTGCTTTGCAGCAAGCACCCCCAAGTCGGATGTTCCCACGTCGATCTCCGCGTTCCGCCGCTCCTCGACGCCCGTACGCTCGCGAATCCACTCGTCACTTGTGTCCATAATCTGACTCAAATCATCATTGGTGACGATCCGTTCCGGCACGTAGTGACCCACACTTTCCACGACAGCACAACTGGTTCCCATGACCCCTCCCTCCAATTCTACAGAAAAAAAGTGAGCATGCCACACGTATCCGTTTCACGCGAGAGAGAGGATAAAGTGGGTCAGCACATTCAAATAGGAACTCCCTCCCCTTTTCTGTATTTGCGTCCCAAATGTCGCACAAATTTGGAAGAGCGCGTTGTCAATGACACTGTCACTTGGAGGCGCTTTTTTGGGATTGACGGCGTCAGCTAAAACCTTCAGCGGCGCATGGTAGGGCTTAATGGGGTGCATTCTAAGGAGGGCCACGAGAACGGGGGCTAGGATACTCGCAAGAGGCTCATGGATAAAAGTCAGGTGCTTCCACACCTCCTCACCAAAGATCCCCTTAAAGATCTTTTTCGCAATGGTGCGAGTGACCGCCGGAGAGAGCACGGGCACCGAATCCATCCACCACCCCTGAAGAAGTCCCTTTGGGATGTAACCGAGGTAGGACTCCAACACATCGAATGTAGAAGGCCCTGCATCAACGCCCTGTTTAACCGCACGCTCCCGCATTTCGGACAATATAACGCGTACATTGAAGAAAGAATTGAAAAACATCCGATGGCGTTCGTCCTCATTCCTATTTGCCGCGCGACTTAGAAAGTTCACTACTGCTTCGTATAGCGTCCGGACCTCAACCTCGCCTTTGATCATCGAAAAGACGTCGGGCAATTCCCGCACAAGACAGATCCCCAGCTGATTCAGCTTAAAAATCTGCTCTCGTACCGCTGGACATCGATCAAAGGCGGAGCGAAGAGCCGCTACCTGCTTCGCGTAGGCATTGGACTTCTGACCCGTCCACAAAGCGAGCATTGGCAGCCAGAAGGTTTCCAATCCCACAAAGGGATCCTCCTCCATCTTTCGTGTTAGGAGAATCAGTCCGGATACCTCCGGAAGCTTGTGGTGCTCCACGCACCACCTGATTTTATGACTCGATGCCTCGTCCAGTCCCTCAGGCATGTTCCCCGTAGTCCGATAAATCGAATAGGCACGATCAATTCGAGCGACAACCTGCAAGTCCTCGTGCGAGAGCCCGTGATCTGCCAGGAGTCTCTCAAGATTCCAATTTTGAGGAGTACCCGACGCCTGCAGCTTGCGAACCAGGCGGCCCACCTTGCATTCCGCTTTCACCTCGTGCTCCAACCAGGTGCCCGAGCGGTCCATCGAGTGCAGCAAAGCGATCTCTCCGAGAAAAAGATCTGTCGCTTTCATTGAAACCTCGGACTCTGCTGAGTAGACCCTATCCTCTAAATTGAATCCATTAAGCAACTGAGGTGCAGTCGTCACCAACCAACGAGCCGCCATCGGGTGCACACCTGGGATCTTCCCCATTCTAGTGGCGAGGACTCGAATATTTCTCTGTTTCAAGCAGCGACGCGTTTCTGCGATGGTTGCGACCGGCGGCACCGAAAAGAAGCCCTTTACCCGATTCCACACCCCCCGGCCTTTCGGCAGAGGCACGTAGTGCGCAAGCGCCCTTAAATCGTTTGCATCGAGTTTCTTATCCCGATAGCGCATGAGCTCCGCTTCGAAACGAGTGTCTCCGTGACACATTAGAACATCCATGTTCCCTCCTCTGGGACGAGTCTGAACCGAGCTATACTCAACCTAGTATTAATTTGAAATCCCTCAACCCAAGCAACACCTTGCGACATAGTCGAAATGCACCTATATTTATTCAATCGCATCGGAGGACTCATGCCATCACACCCTAAATTTTTGTTCATCACCGGAGGCGTTTGTTCCGCGTTGGGCAAGGGCCTCACTTCTGCCTCCATAGGCAAGTTATTGGAAAGTCGCGGTTTGTCAGTTGCCATGATGAAGCTCGACCCGTACCTCAATGTCGACCCTGGTACTATGAATCCGTTTCAACATGGAGAGGTGTACGTTACGGACGACGGTGCGGAAACCGACCTCGATCTGGGCCATTACTACCGTTATACTCATAGTCCCTTAAGTCGAGTCTCCAACACCACAACCGGACAAATCTACCATGAAGTTTTGCGTAAGGAGCGTCGCGGTGACTACCTCGGAAAGACCGTTCAGGTCATTCCACACGTAACCAATGAGATTAAGCGCCGCATCTGGGAAGGGGCAAAGCAAAGTGATTCAATTGACGTCATGCTTGTCGAAGTTGGCGGCACCGTCGGTGATATTGAGTCACAGCCCTTTCTTGAAGCAATTCGACAGTTCATCCTGGAGCAACCCGAGAACTGCCTCGCGATTCATCTTACTTACATCCCCTACCTGAGAGCAGCCGGTGAGACCAAGACAAAGCCCACGCAGCACTCCGTCCAGATGTTGCGATCCATTGGACTCACTCCCGACCTCCTCATCTGCCGCTGCGAGGAGCCCCTTGGAAACGATGAGAAAGCCAAGATCAGCCTCTTCTGCAACGTGCAAAAGGAAGCTGTTATTGAAGCATGTGACGTCAAATACAGCATCTATGAGGTACCTCTGGAGCTACGCAAGCAAGGCGCCGACGCCTTTATATGCAAAAAGCTTCAATTGGAAACTCAAGAAAGCGACATGAGCGACTGGCAGCAGATGCTCAATAAGATACGGAATCCGACGGGAGAAGTGCGTGTCGGAGTGGTAGGCAAATACGTGCAGCATCAGGACGCCTATAAATCCGTCTACGAAGCCCTTCAGCACGGAGCCATAGCATCAGGAGTAAAGATCCATATTGAGCGTATCGAAGCTGAACAAGTGCTAGAGGAAGGCAAGCAGATTTTGCACGGACTTGATGGCGTACTCGTTCCCGGCGGATTTGGAGCACGTGGTTGGCGCGGTAAAGTCGCCGCAGCACGCCACTGTCGAGTAGAAAAGGTGCCCTACTTTGGGATTTGCCTCGGCATGCAAGTTGCAGTGGCGGAATATGCCCAGAATGTTTTGGGCTTGGCAGATGCCAGCTCCACCGAGATGGACGCCCACACCTCTGCCCCCGTCATCTCTCTTCTCGACGAACAAGAAAATGTGGAAGACCTTGGAGGGACTATGCGCCTGGGCGCGTATCCATGTAAGCTTGAGGCAGGGAGTCACGCCCACCAGGCATATGGCAAGTCCCTTATTAGCGAACGCCACCGCCACCGGTATGAATTCAATAATGCGTACAAAGCCCCCCTGGAAGAAGCAGGATTACGCGTTACAGGAACCTTAGAAGGAGGTTCTCTCTGCGAAATTGTTGAAGTGGAGGATCATCCCTGGATGGTTGGCGTACAATTTCACCCCGAGTTTAAATCGGCTCCGACCGAACCGCACCCCTTGTTTGCTGCGTTCGTGCGAGCCATGGTCACAAAAAAGGAAAATGCAAATGCCACAAGGTAGAGTCGTCGCAATTGATTACGGGCGCGCCCGTATTGGGGTCGCAATATCGGATCCCATGGGAATCATTGCCAGCCCACTGGCTACTGTTCCCGGAAAACTTGGCCCAAAGGGCGTACTAGAAAGTTTTTCCGACAAACAGGTCCGACAGATCGTCGTGGGCCTACCCCTACTACTGAGCGGCAAAAAGGGAGAAATGGCTCTGGAAGTGGATCAGTTTGTAGAGAAGCTTGAAGCGCTAACCGATATTCCCGTGTTGGTATGGGACGAGCGCCTCACCAGTATTCAAGCAGAGCGCCACCTTAAGGAGTCTGGTATGAATCGCAAGCAGCGAGCTAAGGTCTCTGACGAAGCAGCAGCCATGACCATTCTACAAAGCTATCTAGCGACACAGTGAGGGCGCCAATGTATTGGTTAATGAAATGCGAGCCCGAAGCGTATTCAATTGACGATCTTCAGCGTGAAAAGCGATGTTTCTGGGAGGGCGTACGCAACTACCAGGCGCGAAATTTTATGCGTGATGACATGCGTGTCGGGGACATGGCTTTTTTTTATCACTCCAATGCAAAGCCCTCAGGTGTAGCTGGACTCATGCGCGTGGTGAAGGTAGGCTATCCGGATCACACCGCGTGGGATCCAAGCAATTCCTATTTTGATCCAAAGACATCAGAAGATAAGCCCACCTGGAGCATGGTGGACGTAGAGTTTGTCGAGAAATTTCCACGAATCTTTTCAATCAAAGAAATGAAGGCCGTCCCCCAATTGCAGGAGATGGCCATGCTACAGAAAGGCAGCCGCCTTTCCATTACTCCCCTAGAAGAGAAGCACTTCAAGCTCCTGCTGAAGCTATGTAAGGGCAGTGTGACTTCACCAAGCAAAACTCAATAGCAGAGACGCTTGCTTCGGCTGATGATCTCTGGCTGCGGGAGCAGCCGCAGCATTTAGCCCCAGGTTCCGCATACGCTCCACCCGGGGCTAAATGCCGTGGCAGCTCCCACAGCCAAAGAACGGGAAGGTGATTAGTGCTTAGCGCCTTGTATCATCTGTGCAGCAGCGATTACTCCGATACTCTTTAGGATATCTGCCCAGAGGAAAGGAACGACGCCTATCGTGACAGCTTGGCTTGCCCCAACAAACAGAGCGAGCCACGCCCAGCCGGTAAATAGAATGACTGCGCTTCCGCCAAATACTGCCAGGAGACGTCCAGCAAACCCACTACGCTCGCAAAACGTTCCGACCATAAAGCTCACACCGATGTAGCTCACGAGATAACCACCTGTGGGTCCCAGAAGATAAATCAAACCGGCAGCGCCGTTAGCAAAAACTGGCAAGCCTGCCGCACCCTCCGCTAAAAAGAGCAAAACAGCGCTCATGCTACGCCAAGGTCCCATGAGAACCGCCAACAACAACACCATATGAGGCTGAAGGCTCACCGGAACGGGCGTAAAAGGAAGCGGTATGGATATGTAGCTGCTGGCAGCTAGAAGCAGTGAGCCTCCTGCAACCTTCAGTAGGTTGAGGGGCAGAAAAGCGGCCAAAGGCTGCTCTAGCTTTTGAGTTGAACTATTCATTAGATTCCTCCATCGTGGATCGTACTGTACCAGGTTACCGCACTGGGAATCTAGGTTGCAAGTAGTCAATTTATTTTAAGGAAAAAATTATGTACACGACAGATACTGTGGTTAGAATGGGGCATGTGGACCCGGCAGGAACCATTTACTTTGCGCGGGTACCTGAGCTCGCATACGGGGCGTTTGAGGCTTTTTTAGACGAATCCGACTACTGCCTGGGGGAATGCTGGGACGAGCTCGAATGTGGCTTTCCTGTGGTCAATTGCACAACGAATTACAAGATTCCGATCCGCTTAAGCGACCGATTAAAAATTAGCGTACAAACTGAGAGAATTGGTGAAAAATCATTCACACTGCTGTTTTTGCTAAAAGATTCCAAAGGGCTCACCCGTGCAGAGGTTCGCATCACACAAGCGACAGTCGATCGGAAAACATTCAAGCCAATACCAATCCCCCCTCACTTTCGCGAAGGGCTAGCAAAGCTGCAGCCAGCACCTATCGAGCAGCCCTAGCTTTTGCTAGAGAACTGACTCACTATCTTGTCGTAAACGTCATGTCCAAACGCCACCACCTGGTCAGCCCAGCTCACCAGCATATTGAACGTATCCGGCAAATAAAGGTGCAGCAGATAGAACGCTACCCCAAACGCCGCAAAGTTAAATAAAAATCGTAACATTACATTTCCTCCTCTAACTACCCTCTTTCCAGTATTATAACAATTATGACGATTTATTTATTTTTGTAATTCAAAAAATGACTTTGGAAGCTGAAAACGGGGCAGCAGAGCGGCCAATTCCTCACGAAGTCCATTTTTTGGCGCTGGAGAGACGTAAGCCACGGGGACGTGACCAAATTCAGGGTCCCGACGAGCCTCCACTCTTGCCGCCTTGACGCCTTTTAAGCCCAGCAACGCCATTTCGATGATCTCAGGGTGGATATTCTCACCTCCTGACACGAACATGCGGTCACGACGCCCTAAAACTACGATACGTCCATTCTCCAGCTTCCCGTAGTCACCTGTGGCAAACCAACCATCTGAGGTGAGTGGCAGGTCAAGTTTTCCATCTGACCAATACCCGGAAAAGAGGGTCTCCCCACGAACAAGGATTTCACCGTCGTCAGCAAGAGTAAGTTGGCGACCAGGAAGAACCTCCCCGTTGCCAGCGATCGTCGATGCCATTTCCGTCATTCCATAGGAGTGAACGATTGGAAGAGCGGTCTCCACCGGGGGTGCTGGACCACCACCAAGCAAAATGGCTTTATACCGAGGAATCTCCGATTCTCGAAGGAGTCGGATGAGCTGAGTCCCTACCATGGAAATGTGGGTCGTCGGCCCTTCATAGGCAAGAGTTGCACCCGACAACAGACAGCGCATAATTACGGCGAGTCCAGCAACATGCCACGTAGGCAAGTTCAGAAGCCAGCTATCGTCAGGCTGTACATCGAGTCGATTAATCACCCCGCGTGCGGACGCCTCGTGCGCAGCTAGAGTGTGGTACACCACTTTTGGCTTACCCGTCGATCCAGAAGTAAGTAGCAAAGTTCCAGCTTCGGGGCACCGCTCGCCCTCGTGGCGGCGAGTAAACGTATCGCTCCAAATCGCGTGGACATCCAGCTCTGCAATTTGATTCAGAATCTGCGGATGATTTGGTTGCAGAGGAACCGCCACTCCACCACGGCACCACACCTCCTGGAGGGCCGCAACGAATTGCCTCTTGTCACTCATGACCAGAGCCACCCGCTCTCCTCGCCGTATCAAATTCACAGAAACCTACCCACAAGCAGTGCAGCTGTGAATGCCACGAGCAACTGTGCCGTTTCTCCGAGAGCCGCATTAAGTGATGGGCCATCACGTTTGGTGATGACGACTTTCATGATCGGCACAGCAAAAGGGATCACGAGCAACGTAAGTAGAGAGAATCCATTGCCTCCAAAGAAATACGCAGCCAATGGCGGAATCAGTGCAGCCACAACAACGCATCCTATGTATTCACCTTTTCCAAAACGTCTCCCCAAACGCACAGCAAGGGTCATTTTACCCGATTTGCGGTCGCCATCGATATCGCGAATATTGTTCACGGATAGGATCGCAGTTGAGAGGAGGCCGGGTGCCAATCCCAGAACCAACACCTCCGGCGTCAACTCTAGATTTTGTAAAAAATACGTCGACCCAACGGCTAAGGGTCCAAAAAAGATCAAAACGAAGAGATCCCCGAGTCCATTATAACCAAGTGGGTAGGGGCCTGCAGTGTAGGCCCAACCCGCCCATATGGAGAGTCCAACCACAGCAAGAAGGGGCCACCCGCCGCGTGCCACGAGGGCAATACCGACAACGCCAGCTGCAACAAACGTGTAAAGCATCGCATTGTACATCGCATCAGGGGAAATCAATCCGGCTGCACAGGCGCGCCTCGGACCAATCCTCTGCTCACCATCCGTTCCTTTTACGAAATCGTGGTAGTCGTTGGTGAAGTTGGTGGCGATCTGAATCAGCAAGGCAAAGAGCAGGCTTGCCATGAAGAAGAAGAAATCACCACCGCCATCCGCGTAGGCCAAACCCGCGCCAATCACGACCGGGGCGATTGCCGCCAAGAGCGTTTTCGGTCGAGCAGCTTCGACCCACACTTCAACCATGCTACGGTCTCCTTGGGAACTTTGAAAAGTCAGGACTCCGCTTCTCCACAAAAGCGTCACGGCCCTCCTGAGCCTCCTCGCTCATGTAGTAGAGCAGCGTCGCGTTGCCCGCCAGTTCCTGCAGGCCCGTTTGGCCGTCGCAGTCCGCGTTGAGAGCCGACTTAATGCAGCGCATTGCTAAAGGCGAATGGGCCAGCATTTCGCGGCACCACTGTAGCGTTTCCTCTTCCAGACGTTCCAGGGGCACAACCCTGTTCACCAACCCCATATCGAGAGCCTCTTGGGCACTGTACTGGCGACATAGAAACCAAATTTCGCGCGCTTTTTTTTGTCCCACAATCCGCGCCATGTAGCTCGCACCGAATCCGCCATCGAACGACCCCACCTTCGGACCGGTCTGTCCAAAGATCGCGTTGTCAGCTGCAATTGTAAGATCACACACCATATGCAGCACGTGCCCGCCGCCAACGGCGTAGCCTGCAACCATCGCCACAACGGGTTTTGGACATGTGCGAATCTGCCGTTGCAGGTCGAGCACATTTAGGCGATGCACCCCCTCACCATCCACATATCCAGCGTCGCCACGGATCTTCTGATCACCCCCAGCACAGAAGGCATCGGGTCCCTCGCCTGTAAGAATAATGACCCCAACTTCTGGGTCCTCACGCGACACCTCAAAGGCCTTTTGCATCTCTGCAACGGTTTGTGGGCGGAATGCATTGCGGCGCTCCGGACGATTGATCGTAATCTTAGCGACCCCGTCAATCTTCTCGTGACGGATATCTTCGTACTCTGTAACGGTTTGCCACTGTGTGGCCAAAGCAACAGTCATGCTCGCTCCTTGCTCATTTGTATGATTTCGACGGGTACTCCATACCCCTCGGCGATTTTCTTAATGGATAAGTTGTGTGGCGTGCGGAAGTAGCGCTCAAATAAATCGCTCTCTTTCGCCACCGGTAGTTGGTCAAAGATGCCCCCGCCGTTGTCATCTAGGACCACCAGTCGGACCGGATATGGGACCTTGTTTATCAGCGGCAGGCTACTCACATCGTGAAGAAAGGCGAGGTCACCTAGGAGGCATGTGACGGGTCGACGCAAACCATAAGCGAATCCAGCAGCGGACGCGATGGTACCGTCGATACCCGATGCCCCACGATTCGATCCTACATGGACCCAAGGTCCATCAATTGCACTGTGTTTGGCCATGAGACGTATCGAGCTACTGCTCGCCAGCCAGAGTCCTTGTCCCTCTTCTAGATCACGTGACAGTGCCTCACAAAAATGATGAGATGAGGTCCGTTGTAGCGGCTCCACTGCAATCGCCCGAGGCTTATCTAAAAGCCAAAGGAGGTCCTCTGCAAACCGTTCGATGTTGCAATGAAAGCGTTGAGTCACGCGGTGAGTCGAATCAACTCGCTGCGGATGCGCCTCAACATGAACCGTCGGCACCTGCCAGCGGCGTACCGCCTCTTGCAGCTTCAGCGAAAGCGGAGTCCCGCCGAGGTGTAGAATTAAGTCAGGTTCCCACTCGTCCAACCGATCAGAAAAGTCATGCACAAGTGGAGAAGAGGGAGTACCAAGGCGATACCCTGAAAGGATATCGGGAAAGGTGGGCCACTGCAGGGTCTGAATGAGAGCGTCGAGTGCTCCGCGCGGAAGCCGAAGACGACCGAGAATAAGAAGAGGTCGCTTTGCCCCCTTAATTTTCTCTGAGAGCTCCTTCAACGCATCGAGATCAGGTCGACTCACAGGCGCGTGGTAAGACGTATAGGGCGCGTCGCTCTCGATCCACTCCGACACCGTAGCGAGGTAGCTCGGATCGAGAGGTGTCGGTTCCAACGGCTTACGGAATGGACAATTGATGTGTACGGGTCCGTCAGCCGTGCGGTAGAGAGCCTGCCCTACCGCGGTTAAGACCGCCTCAGCAGGCATTTCCCGATGAGGAGTAGGGAAATTCACTGAATGAAGCACATGTGACCCGAATATCCCACTTTGCAAGATCGATTGATTGGCCCCCGTATCGATCAGTTCTGGCGGACGATCCGCAGTGAGCAGCAACATCGGCACATGATCCTGATAAGCCTCCACGACCGCAGGCAGCGCATTTGCTACGGCGCTTCCGGAGGTGCACAGAAACGGCGCGGGCCGCCCCTTTGCCCTCGCATAACCCACCGCAAAAAATGCAGCGCCCCTCTCGTCCGTATGCATCAAGAGTCTCGCATGCTTGTGGCGTGCGATGGCCGCCACAAGTGGCGTCGATCGCGAGCCAGGGGACCCGACAAAAGTGTCGATCCCCGAACGCACCAGTTCTTCGACAATGAGCGCTGCCCACTCGCTATTGAGATTGCTCATTGATCGAATATGGAAAGGAAGGGATTCATCTTAGTCTCCGTCTCCTCCCACTCAGCTACACCATCCGATCCCTCAACGATTCCAGCACCTGCAAAGAATGTAACGTGCTTTTCAGCGACCAAGGCAGAGCGAATCGCCACTGCGAACTCAGCGGATCCTCTTGAGAGCCACCCCACGGGCGCCGCATACCAGCCACGGTCGAATTGCTCCACGAGGCGAATCTTCTCCACATCTACACCAGCAACAGCCGGTGTTGGCGCTAGCGCCTGGATGAGAGATAGGTCCGTTACTCCCGGCTGCAGCGTAGCCTCAAACTGCGTGTAAAGGTGCTGCCAGGGTCCGCGACGCAAGACCGATGGTTCGACGTCGGATGAAACCTCAGTGGAAAGCTCCTCGACAACCTCCTGAACATAAGACGAAACAAATTGGTGCTCGCGACGCTCCTTTTCGGAGTTTAGCAATTCTCTGGCAAGGCGGTCGTTCTCCGCTTCACTGCTGCCCATTGGACGCGTTCCAGCCACAGCCTCGCAACGCACTTCCTCCCCTTCTCTCGTATACAAAAGCTCTGGGGTTGTGCCAACAAATGCTAGTGATGGCTCAGAACTAATCATGAAGCTAAAGCAACGAGGAGCCTTCTCGCGCATCTTACGAAGAAGCTGATAGGGAGTAAGGGTATTTGCCAAGCGCAGATCGATTTTGCGTGCTAACACTTGCTTCTCGATCTCCTTGGATTCGATCTGGGAAAGAATCGTTTTCACACGTTGCTCCCATTCCGCTTGATCGGGTGTGAATTGCCGATTCGTCACCTCCGGGATCCGCTCGTCTGATAAACGAATCTCTGGGAAGGTAAGCGACTCTACCTGCTCCTTAATGACTTTGCGGTCATCTGACTCCATTAAGTGGCAAGTAATCGAGGTGCGCTCCCCTTTGCGGTGCAGAAGGAATCTAGGCCGAACAAAACTTGCACCATTAAGCGCCTCCCACTGAGGATCTGAAGGAGTTTTTCCTCCATCGAATCGAATTCCGCCAAAGTACCACGCGTCATTAGGTGCCTCTTCCGCAAGAAACGTCTGAAACGATTTCAAATCCTGAGGGTGAGCAGCAGTCACCAAATCAGCCACGCCCACACCAGCAATTTCTGTCAGCGCATCAGGAGTCGCCCAAAAGATCTTACTACCATACGATTGTGCCTCCAGCCATGTCAGCGGATCACAAGCGGGAATATCCACTGTAACCGTGGTAGAATGATTTGAGATGGTCGCCGCCTCGATCTTTTTACAAAGCTCATCTTTTATGCTTGTTAGCGTGGCGCCTTCAGATAAGGTAGTGGTCATGATCTTCTCCCTTGTATGAACTCAAGTAACAATAGGAGCGGATACTACTTCATCATGTTTTATGGGTCTAGAGCATTCGCAAAAACGGGTACGGCTTGGATGCGTACCCCCAACGCTTCCAACGGTCAGCCCCTCGTGAATTTCACAATCCTCAAACTATGAGCCTGCATCCGGTAGACTTTGCCAAACGATAGTTTCTTCTTCCTGGTCTTGACGAGACGAGTAGATGTGACTGCTACATCTTGTCGTTCCATATCGAAACTCTATTCCACCAGACGCCTTTGCCTCTATGCAGACACCTGGGTCAAAAAGGAGGCAATTCGTGACTACTAGCCTGGTAACAGTTCCTTGAGGAGGTTCATCTAGTAGCTTGAATGTGCGCGTCAACGTCTCAGCTTGTTGCCACAGATGAGCACTGGCCCCTGGACTATTCCTGCGAGCTTCTATTGTGAGAGTCTGGGTGAAGATGCTTTGTGTTTTTTTCACGATAAAACGGCGATCGAGGGAATAGATCCCATACATCCCTCTGACTTCGCAAGCCATCAAGTTGTTAGTGTATTGAAAAAGAGAACGCAGGGATGACATAGCAGCTGCCTATTTTAAAGTTATATATACACTTCATAAATAGCACGGGGAATAGGAAAACCTGCTCAACTAACCAGTCCTATTAACGACATGCCTACGCCGGTATTATCCGGATCAAGTCATGCAGGTAATTATCTCAGCCCTTTCGGGCACCCTGTGCCATTAACGCCGATCATTCTATCAACCAGGGCAGATACAAACAACCCAGCACCTATTACCCGCGCGGACATATACTTTGATTTTTACGAATATACACTAAATTGAGGCCATTGAGTGGCCCCTGTTGGCTGGGGTGTGACATTCTTAGGATAACGCGCCCTCTCTCAAAACAATTTTCCTGACACTTCTGTTCCCATTTTTCTGGTGCATCATAAAATATGCTATC